>JAOBWF010000051.1 GCA_025463215.1 Acidobacteriota bacterium
ATGAAGGACGAGGATTTCAAGATCGAGCAGGACAAGCGCAAGGTCACCGCGACGGCGACGACGGGCCTGCAGCAGCAGTAAGAACCGCGGTTTCGCACAATCGAAGAGGCCGGCGCGGGGTAGCGCCGGCCTTTTTTTGTCTGAGGAGCAGTGACGATGCGAGTGGCAAAGGACAGCGTCGACGTCAGGATGGAGATTCCCGGCGCGATCATCCGCCAGCGGACCGGCTTTGGCACCGTGCGCGGATTCGATCAGATCAGCGGCGAGTATTTCAGCCTGTCGGCCGGCGTCGACACGACGCCGCTGTTCCAGGGCCTCGAAGGGGACCTGTGCCAGTGTCCGCACTGGGGCTTCGTCCTGCGTGGTCAGCTGACGACGACCGATGCGAGCGGCGCGCAGGAGACGGTGAACGCGAACGATCTCTTCTACTGGCCGCCCGGGCACAACGTCAAGGTTACCGCGGACGCGGAGATCATCATGTTCAGTCCGCAACGCGAGCACAGCGCGGTCATCGACCACATGATTGCGAAGGTCAAGGGGTAGGACCCCTGGTCGCCTGGTTATTTCGGCGTGACGCGGAACAGGCCGCCCGGATTGGAGTCCTCGAGCATCCATAGCGCGCCGTCCGGACCGACTTCGACGTCGCGAATGCGATGTCCGACATCCCAGCGTTCGGCGGGCGTGGCGCCGCCCTTGCCGTCGAAGGTGATGCGGTTGAGGGTGCGCGTGGCGATGCCGCTCACCAGCGCCGAGCCGCGCCACTGCGGGAACATCGCGCCGTTGTAGAACATGAGATTGCCGGGCGCGATGATCGGCGTCCAGTAGATCACCGGCTTGGCCAGATCGGTCCGCGTATCGGGGCTGGGGATCGGCACGCCGTTGTAGTTGACGGCGTAGGAGACGAGCGGCCAGCCGTAGTTCTTGCCCGGCTCGATCAGGTTCAACTCGTCGCCGCCTCTCGGGCCGTGCTCGACTTCCCACAGCCGGCCGTCCGGCGCAAACGCCAGACCGTATGGCGTGCGAACGCCGCTGCTCCAGGTTTCTGCGGGCGCCAGGTTCGGCCCCTCGAGAGTATAGGTACTGATTACTGGCGCGGTCTTCGCCGCCTCCGTGTCGCGCGGCGGGTTGATCAGCGGACGGGTGGCCGCGCCGGTCTTGCCGGCCATCGGATTGCCGGGTGCGGGCTTGCCGTCGAGCGTGAGACGCAGGATCTTGCCGACCTCCGTATTCGGATCCTGCGCCGGCGTCATGCGCTGGCGATCGCCGACGGTCAGGAACAGGTACTGGCCGTCGGGCGAGAAGGCGATTTGCGCGCCGAACTGGCCGCCGCGCCCCTTCGGCATGTCACGCCACAACACCTGCAAACCGTCGAGGCTTGCGGTGCCGGCGCCGAGGGTCAGCCGGGCGCGCGCGAGGGCGAGCCCTGACGTCCCCGACTCCTCGCCGGGCTCCGCGTAGGTGAGATAGACGCTGTGGTCGGTCGCGTATTTCGGCGACAGGAACACGCCCAGCATCCCGCCCTGCCCCTGGTAGAGGACGGCCGGCACGTTCGCGATCGGCGTTTTCTCTCCCTGCTGAGTGACCAGCCACACCGGCCCGACCTTCTCGGTCACCAGCATCCGGCCGTCGGGCAGGAAGGCGATGCGCCAGGGCAGCTTGAACTCCGCCACCTGGGTCATCGCGAACGGCAGGCTGGCTTCCGGCTTCAGCTGGCCCGCATTTGTCTGCGCCAGCGCCGGAGCCGACACCACGGTCAGGAGCAGCGAGGCCCGCAAAAATGTCCACATCTCTGTATCTTCCCCCACGAACCGTTCGAAACCAATCAAGATTACGTCAGGAGCAATCCGGTGACTGAGTCGACACTCGCACGGTCCGGCGCACGATCGCGAGAACGGCGAGGTTCACGCACCCGACCGTCAGGCTGGCGATAACCGAGGCCAGCGGAGTTGTTCGGATCAGCCGGAGTGAGTACCGGAGATCGTGCCACACCGCGCCGCCTTTACATGCGATCATGGCGCGCCCATGAGACTCGCGCTGCAACGCACACTGACGCTGGTTCGCCTGCTCGCGCCGCTGATGCTCCTGCCCGCGCTCGTCGCTGGGCAGAGCGCCCGCCGCGACGCCCATGCCGCGTTCGACGGCATCTGGAACTCCGCCACTGCCACTCCACTCGAACGGCCCCGCGAGTTGAGCGACAAGCCGTTTTTCACGCCGGAGGAGGCGGCGGCGTGGGAACGGCAGGTCGTCGACAGCAACGAGGAGCGGGCGCCGCAGGCGGGAAAAAACACCGGCACCGGCACGTACAACACGGTCTACCGCGAGTTCGGCACGCGCACCGTCAGGACACTCCGCACGTCGATCGTGATCGATCCTCCTGACGGCCGCATTCCCGCGCTGACGCCGGTCGCCGCCGAGATCAAGCGCCGCCGCGTCGAGGCGATGAGGAGTGGCCAGAGCGCGGAGGATCTGGGTCTGCAGGACCAGTGTCTCGCATTCGCGACCGCCGGTCCGCCGATGCTGCCGTATTCCTACAACAGCAACTACCAGATCATGCAGACGAAGGATGCCTTCGTGATCCACGCGGAAATGATCCACGACACCCGCATCGTGCATCTCGACGGCCGTTCGCATCTGCCGGCCGGAATCCGATCGTGGTTGGGCGACTCGATCGGCCGCTGGGAAGGCGACACGTTGATCGTCGACACGGCCAACTTCAACGACGGCGGCGGCTTCTACGGCGACGCCGGCGGCAATTTCGGCTGGGACCGGAATCTCCACCTGGTCGAGCGCTTCAGGCTGCTCGACGCCGACACGCTGCTGTATCGCTTCGACGTCGACGACCCGACGGCGTTCACCAAACCGTGGAAAGGTGAGCTGACGATGGCGCGATCCACGGGGCCGATCTACGAATACGCCTGCCATGAAGCCAACTATTCGTTGGTCAACCTGCTCCGCGGCTACCGCGCCAGCGAGCCCTAGGCGGGAGGCGGCGCGTCAGCCGGCGGCAGCACGCAATACGTGCCGTACGCGGGCATCGTCGCGAAGCCCTCTTTGACGAGGGCGCGATTGCCGAGCCCCGCGTCCGATCGCGACAAGCCGGTCACGCGCGCCAGTTCGCCCGGGATCGTCATCCCGGCGCACGCGAGAAAGCACCGCGCGATCTCGCGCACGGCCGTGGCGCGGCTGACGCGCCGCCGCAGCGCATCGGGAAACCGGCCGACGCCGAGCGTCCAGATGTAGGTGAACTTCGGCTGGTAGAACACCTGGCTGGGGACCACGATCATCGCCGCCTGGAGCTCGTCGAGCGCCTTGGTGAACGCGGCGCGGTCGGTGATGCCGGCGTCGACGCGCAAGTCCGAGGTGCTCATCTCCCATTCGCGCCGCAGCACGCCGAGAATCGCCTGCGCCTTGCGGCTCAGGCGTCTGGGCTCTTCCGATTTCCGCACCCCCCAGACCGCGTGGAAGTAGGGAATCATCCGCGGCGCGAGGAACATCGCCTTGCCGCGCGACAGCTTGGCGTAATAGACATTGCCGCGCGCGATCAGCTCGTCCTTCAACAGCCAGGTGCGTGACGCTTCTTCGTCCTTCTGGACGTTGCGCGGCATGACCGCGTCGCGCCGGCCGCACACCGCGACGTAGAGCGACGGTCCCGGCCGCCGGCAGTCGGTCAGGCAGGCAGCGAAGCCCACGGCATCGATGAAGCGCTCGGCCTCGAACGCGTTGTCGACCTGGCCCATGCCTTCGCGCCGCCAGCGCGCGTCCCTCAGGTCTTCGATCTCGGGCGGCAGGTCTGGTTTCGGTCTCACCGCTCCTATTTTGCCGGATCGGTGAGCAGCAGGCGAAGCGGCGTCAGCGGGGTGAGCGCGGTGTACTCGAAGTCCGCGAGATTCGCTTTCGAGAGCGGCAGCGTGTCGGTCAGCGCCTTCGCTTCCGCGACGCTGCGGACATTCAACACGAACACCACGCCTCTGCCGTCGGCGCGCGCCCACCATTGCTGAATCTTGCCGTCGAGGTACAGGCGCACCGTGTCGCGGATCTCCTGCGGCATCACGCCGGGAATCTTCGATCGATCCGCATCGGCCTTGACCGTCAGCGTGGTGAGGACGGCGGTGGTCGGTGCCGGCGGCGCCGTGGTCGCGGTTTGCGCATTCAGCGTGGAGGCGGCGAGGAGGAGGGAGAGGGTGAGCGACGCCAGGGTACGCGACGAGTGCATGAGGCTCATGTGGTCTCCGGAAAAATGCGAGTTACGCGGGTGGCTGATCACGAACAGTGCGAAGGGGACGCGGGGGATCATGGGCGTGCGGCGGTTCCGCGACGAGACGGACGCGGCGCCGCGCGGCGTCCGGCCGCGCGCTGCCGCCGGACGTGATCGGCGGCGACGGTTTTTCTGCACGCCGGACAGCGGTAGGCGATCTCGACATCTTCCCCGCACTTATCGTGCACGAACGTCCACTCGGAGCCGAGGTGCCGCGCCCCCCAGATGCCGAGCGCCCGCACCACCGGGCGCAGCTCGGCGCCGCGCTCGGTCAGCGCGTACTCGGCGCGCGGCGGATGCTCTGAATACAGCCGCCGCGACACGATGCCGTGGGTTTCGAGCAGCTTCAGCCGGTGCGAGAGGACGGTCGGCGCCACGCCGTCGAGCGACGCGGTGAGGTCCCGGAATTTGCGCGGGCCGGCGAGGAGGTCGCGCACCAGCAGGAGCGTCCAGCGCTCGCCGAGAAACGCCAGCGAGCGCGCCACGGGGCACGCTTGCCCGTAATCCTTCGGCATGGCGGCAGTATACGTGCTTGACTATCAAAAAACTAGTGACTAGTATTTTGCAACTTGAACGTCGCCGCCCCGTTCGTCCGCCGCCCGATTGCCACGAGCCTGCTGATGCTCGCGGTCGCGCTGTTCGGCGTCCTCTCGTACGCGGCGCTGCCGGTCAGCGATCTGCCGTCGATCGACTTCCCGACGCTCAGCGTCGGCGCCGCCCTGCCCGGCGGCGATCCCGAAACGCTCGCGGCCAGCATCGCCAGCCCGCTCGAGCGCCAGTTCACCGCCATCGCCGGGCTCGACTCGATGACCTCGTCGAGCGCGCTCGGCTCGACCAGCGTCACGCTGCAGTTCGATCTCAACCGCAGCATCGACGGCGCCGCGGTCGACGTCCAGACCGCGATTGCCGAGGCGCTGCCGCTGCTGCCGCCAGGAATGCCGTCGGCCCCGACGTTCCGCAAGGTCAACCCCGCGGATCAGCCGATCTTCGTGATCGCGCTCAGCTCGGACACGCGCCCGCTCTCCGAGATCGACGGCTACGCGCAGACCCTGATCGCGCCGCAGGTCGCCGCGCTCAGCGGCGTCGCGCAGGTCAACGTGCTCGGCGGCCAGAAGTACGCCGTCCGCGTCCAGGTCGATCCGGATCGTCTGCGTGCCCACGGCATCGGCATCAACGAGATCGATCAGCTGCTGCAGAACGCCAACGTCAACCTGCCGACCGGCCAGCTGTTCGGGCCGTCGGGCACGTTCACCATCCGCGCCAACGGCCAGCTCATGACCGCCGACGCGTTCCGCCCGGTGATCATCGGGTTCCACCGCGGTGCCCCGATCCGCCTGCAGCAGGTCGCCACCGTGATCGACAGCGTCGAGGACACGCACAGCGCGTCGTGGCTGTTCGATCCCGACCGCGAGCGCCGCGCCATCCTCGTCTCGGTGCAGAAGCAGCCGGGCAGCAACACGCTCGCGGTGATCGATGCGATCAAGGCGCTGCTGCCGCAGATCAGCGGCCAGCTGCCGCCGTCGATTCACCTGATTCAGGGGACCGATCGCGCGGTCTCGATTCGCGCCGCCTTCAAGGACATCAAGCTGACGATGCTGGCGACGCTCGCCCTCGTCGTCTTCGTCATCTACCTGTTTCTCCAGAACGCCTCGGCCACCCTGATTCCGGCGCTGGCGCTGCCATTCTCGATTCTCGGCACCTTCATCGTCATGCGGGTGCTGAACTTCAGCCTCAACAACATGTCGCTGATGGCGGTCATCCTCTCGTTCGGCTTCGTCGTCGACGACGCCATCGTGATGCTGGAGAACATCGTGCGGCACCTCGAGGCCGGCGCGGATCCGCATCGCGCGACGCTCGACGGCTCGCGCGAAGTCGGGTTCACGATTCTGAGCATGACGGTGTCGCTCGCCGCCGTGTTCATCCCGGTGCTGTTTCTCGGCGGCATCATCGGCCGCCTGTTCCGCGAGTTCGCGGTCACGATCACCGCGGCGGTCGTGATTTCCGGACTGGTGTCGGTGTCGTTGACGCCGATGCTGTGCAGCCGGCTGCTGCACCCCCGCGTCGCCGGCGCCACCGAGCCATGGACCGACCGCGCCTTCAACGCCTTCCGGCGCGCCTATGCGCGCAGCCTGACCCTCGCGCTGCGCCATCGCCTCGCCGTCCTGGTGCTGTTCTTCGTGGTGCTCGGCGGCACGGTGCAGATGTTCCGGGTCGTGCCCAAAGGATTCATCCCGGATCAAGACGACGACTCGGTGAACATCGGCCTGCGCGCCGCGCAGGGCACGTCCTACGAGGAGATGTTCGACAACGTGCGCCTGGTCGGCAATCTGGTGCGCTCGAACCCGAACCTGCAGCGCGCGGTGGCGTTTCTCGGCACCGGCCCGGGCGGCCCCGGCGCGATGAACACCGCGCGGGTGGTACTGCGGATGAAGCCACGCGCCGACCGCGTCAACACCGCGCAGCAGATCGTGGCGCAGACGCGGCCGCTGCTCGCGCGCTTCCCGGGATTCCGCACCTTCGTGACGCTGCCGCCGGCGCTGCAGATCGGCGGCCGCCAGGGGGACAGCACCTACAGCGTCACCCTGCGGAGCCCGGACACCGCACAGCTCTACGACTGGGCGGGGAAGTTCCAGCAGGCGATCACGGCGCTGCCGCTGGTGCAGGATGTGTCGAGCGATCTCGAGATCAAGAGCCCGCGCGTGCGCTTGAAGATCGATCGGGACAAGGCGGCGGCGATGGCGCTCGATCCCGCGGTCATTGCCTCCGCGCTCTACAGCGGGTTCGGACCGCGCTGGTCCTCGACCATCTACGGCGACGAAGCGCAGTACCGCGTCCTGCTCGAGCTCGATCCGAAATATCAGCAGAACGTCGCCGCGCTCAATCACCTGTCGTTCAAGTCCCCGCGCGGCGCGATGGTGCCGCTCGACACCGTGGTCGAGCCAATCGAGGACGTCAGCCCGCAGACGGTCAACCACTCCGGCCAGCTCCCGGCTGTCGCCATCTCGTTCGGCCTCAAGCCGGGGGTCGCGCTCGGCGATGCGGTCGACGAGATTCGCTCGCTCGGCTCGCGCCTGCTGCCGGCGACGATGACCGTCGCCTTCGAAGGATCCGCCAAGGCGTTCGAGGACTCGCTGCGCAACCTCGGGCTGCTGCTCATCGTCGCGATTGGCATTGTCTACATCGTGCTGGGGATGTTGTACGAAAGCTACATTCATCCCCTGACCATCCTGTCGGGGCTGCCGTCCGCCGGTCTCGGTGCCCTGGTGACGCTGTGGCTGTTCGGCGACGAGCTGAACGTCTACTCGTTCGTCGGCCTGATCATGCTCGTCGGCATCGTCAAGAAGAACGCGATCATGCAGATTGATTTCGCCCTGGAGGCGGAACGTGTTCACGGCAAGAGTCCGGCCGACGCGATTTACGAAGGGTGCGTGATCCGCTTCCGGCCGATCATGATGACGACGATGGCGGCGCTGCTCGGCGCGCTGCCGATCGCGCTCGGGCTCGGCGCCGGCGGGGAAGCGCGGCGGCCGCTCGGGCTCGCGGTCGTCGGCGGCCTGCTCGTGTCCCAATTGATCACGCTCTACCTCACGCCGGTCGTCTACACCTACATGGCGACGTTGATGCCCGCACGGCGGGTTGCACCCGAGCCGCGGCTGGTGGTATCGTCGGCGCAGTGATGTTTCAGACCGTCCACGCCTGTTGTTGTTGCGCGCGCGCGCGGCGCCGGAGTGTGGATGTGTAGTTAGTCTCGTACGCGCATCGATTCTCTCAACGGCCGCCCGCGACAGATGTCCGGGCGGCCGTTTGCGATTTGTGGAAGGGCCGCTCGTTTGTCGAGCGGCCCTTTTTTCGTTCAGGAGTGTTCGTCATGCGATCGAAGTGGGTGTTTCTTCTCTTGCTCTTGGCGTCGGTCTGGAGCGCTCCGGCCTCCGCCCAGAATTCCGCGTCGCGCCTGATCGGCACGATCAAGGACGACCAGGGCGGCGTGCTGCCCGGCGTCACGGTCACAGCGACCTCGCCGTCGCTGATCGGATCGCAGGCGGCCGTCAGCGAAGCCAACGGCTCGTACCAGTTCCCGTCGCTGCCGCCAGGCGGCTACGCGCTGACCTTCGAGCTTCAGGGATTTCAGACCGTGGCACGCACCGCCATCCAGCTGGCCTCCGGGCAGACGTTGACGATCGACGTCCAGCTGCCGGTCGCGGGCCTGCAGGAGACGGTCACCGTCTCCAGCGCCGCACCGCTCCTCGACACGACCACCACTGCGATCGGCAACGTCCTCGACCAGGCCAAGCTGACGTCGGTGCCGACGTCCAGCGACCTGTGGGGCGCGCTGGCGCAGACCCCGGGCGTGCGGCTCGGCGGCTTCGACGTCGGCGGCAGCCACAAGATTCAATCGACCTCGTATGACGCGTTCGGGATCAGCGGCCAGGTGCGCGTGCTGACCGAAGGGGTCGATCAGACCGAGGGTGCGAGCGGCGCCGGCTTCTACCAGGATTACTACGCGAACAGCGAGATCGCGGTCAGCGCCGCGGGCCAGGACGTGACGACGAGCTCGCCGGGCGCGCTGGTGGTCGCGACGATCAAGAGCGGCGGCAACCAGTTCAAGGCGTTCCTCAACCAGACGTACGAGGGGCGCGGCTTCGTCGGCGACAACGTCGACGCGGCGAGCGCGGCGCGCGGCTTCACCGGCCAGCCGAACATCCTGTTCTGGGAATCGCACGGCGATCTCGGCGGACCGGTGCTAAGGGACAAGCTGTGGTTCTTCGGATCGGCCAATCACTTCCACATCGACAAGCTGATCTCCGGCGTGCCCGAACAGGTCGCGACCGACCTCGGGCTGGTCGACGATCTGACGACCAAGGAAAACTGGAAGCCGACCGCGAACGACACGGTGCTGGCGTATTACCAGCATCAGCACAAGCAGCAGCCGCGGCGCGGTCTCGCGGTCACGCGCGGTCCGGCATCCACACTGATGCAGAGCAGCTATGCGTGGATGTACAACGCGCGCTGGCAGCGGGTATGGAGCAACCGTTTGTTCACCGAGGTGAACACCGGCCAGTGGGGCTACAACTTCCCGCTGATCCCGTCGACCGACTACCGGACCAGCCCGCCGCGCACGGATCTCGTCACCGGCGTCGACACCGGTGCCGGTTTCACGCAGGGAGGAACGGCCGGTCCGACGACGGCCAACCCGCGCAAGCCGCAGGTGTTCGCCAATGCGACCTACTTCCTGCCGACCGGGCGCAGCGGCTCGCACGATCTCAAGGCCGGCTTCGAGTGGCTGGATGACGCGGGGAGCTCCGGCGCGACCGGCACGTCCGGCCCGATCCTCTATCTGGACAGCAACGGTGCGCCGACGCAGATCCGGCTGACCGATGTCGGCGATCCGGCCACCTTCGGCACCGCCTGGACGCCGTCGGTCGACGCCAACCGGCATCTATCGCTGTACGCGCAGGATCGCTGGACGGTGGCGCCTCGCGTCACCATCACCGCCGGCCTTCGCTACGATCGGCAGCGGCCCTACTACGAGTCGGCGACGCGGACGCCGCTGCTCACCGAGGTGTTCAGCGCGGTGACGACGCCCGGGCAGACGCTGCTCGTCAGCAATCAGATCGCGCCGCGCGCCGGCGTCAGCTGGGATCCGACCGGCTCCTCGCGATCGGCGGTCAAGGCGTTCTGGGGCCGCTACTTCCACAACCTGTCGACGTTCGCGAGCGTCGATCCGGGGGGCACCAACACGCGGACGTATCTGTTCAACGACGCCAACCGCAACGGCCTCTATGACGGGCGGCAGGAGCTCGGCTCGCTGGTCGCCTCGAGCGGCGGCGCCTCCACCACGCTCGATCCGGCGCTGAAGACGCCCCACACCGACGAGCTCGACCTCTCGTACCAGCGGCAGTTCTGGGGCGAATCGTCGGCGCGCGTCGCCTACGTCCGCAAGATGACCCGCGATCAGATCGCGACGTACAACGCGTCGTGGGCCGGCCAGTTCAGCGTCCCGGTTGCGATTCCCGTGACGCTGCGCAGTTACGACGGCGGCATCTCGGGGACGCAGACGTTCACCGTCTACGACATCTCGGCCGCGCTGCGCGGCGTGGTCAACAACATCACCGCCAACGTCCCCGACGGCGGCGCCGCCGACTACGACACGCTGGAAGCAGCGTTCAGCCGCCGGTTCGGTTCCGGCGTCTACGTCGACGCGAGCGTCGACTACACCCGCAAGAACGATCTGCGATCGGCCGCTTCGACCAGCAACAGTCCGCTGACGCAGTCGGACCCGATCGGCAGCGCGTTCTTCCTGAATCCCTACCCGTCGGTGTCGAACCGCCAGACCACCACCGTGTGGGAGTTCCATGTATCGGCCCGCTACGAGCTGCCGCTTGCGATCGGCGTCGGCGCCAACATCCGGACGCAGAGCGGGTGGAACTACGCGCGCGTAATCTCGGTGGCGCTGCCCAATGCAGGCACGCAGCGATTCTGGGCCGACGACCTGGACGGCGCCCGTTCGCCGAACGTGCCGCTCCTGAGCCTGCGCGTCGACAAGCGCTTCACGGTCGGCCGCTACCGCCTGACCGCGCTCGCCGACGTCTTCAACCTCACCAACTCGAACGCCGTCACCAATTTCAACCTGGTGAACGGCACGAGCTACAACCAGGTCAACGGCGCGCTCGATCCGCGGACGGCGCAGATCGGCGTCCGGTTCGACTTCTAACGCGTTTGTTTCGACGTGTAGCGTGCGGACCTTCAGGCCCGCGTCCGGCAGGCCTGGAGCCTTTCACGCGAGCCGGGGGTGACGGCAGATTGTGGGATCAGCCGCACCGCCCCCGGCCGCGAGGGGCGGACGGCGACGGCGAGGCGGTAGCGAGCGATGGGGGAGAACAGCCCGCGTTACCAGTGCGTATTCCAGCCGGCGCGCTGCAGTTCGCGCAACTGGCGCTCCGCGTCGGCGATCGCCGCCTCGCGGGATGGCCAGCGGCGCGCGGAGATCAGCGCATTGTCGCGGAAGAACTGCAGCTCGACGCCGGCGCCCTCGCCGCCGTCGTCGAGACGCGCGTCGAGCCAGGTCGAGTTCTTGCGCAGCCGCCACACCCGCACCGCCGCGCTCATTGCCGCCCGGACGACCCCGCTGCCGCGCTCGGCTGGCCGGACGCGGCCGGCAGCGAGGACGTCGTCGCCGCCGCGGATCCCTGCGGCGTTGGACCGGCTTCCTGCAGCGCCTCGAAGTCGACGAGCGACAGGTCGTAGGCGAGCACGGCGCTCAGCTCGTTGGTTCTCGCCTGCGCGAGATCGCGCTGCGCCTGGATGGTCAGGAAGCTGGTCGACATCCCGACCTCGAAGCGCTTGCGCTCCGCGTCGAGCCGCTGCTCGGCGAGCTCGCGCGCCGAGCGCGTCGTCTCGATCCGCTTGGCGTTCATCTCGATCTTCCACGCCGCGTCGCGCACCTGCTGAATCGCGCGCGCCTCGGCCCCTTTGAGCCGCTGCTCC
The DNA here is from genome assembly GCA_025463215.1 of Acidobacteriota bacterium. Taxonomy (GTDB): domain Bacteria; phylum Acidobacteriota; class Vicinamibacteria; order Vicinamibacterales; family CAVVIG01; genus CAVQFC01. Next base: position 11,741 of record JAOBWF010000051.1, read on the forward strand.
GTTTGCGAGCGCTCGAGCTGCGCCCGAGCGAAGTTGGCCTGCTCGGTGCTGCCGCCGATCGGATACGACACGCTGACCCCGACCGCCCACGTCGGGTAGTCGTGCGCGAACAGCTGGCCGATGACGTCGCCGAACGGCGTGATCGTGCCGGGGCCGACGACGGTGCCGGGGAAGCCGCCGGTGCGGAGCACCTGCGTGCCGCCCAGGCCGCTCGCCTGATAGCTGGCGTTGAGCCGGACGTCGGGCAGGCGCTGGTTGTTGGTGAACTTGATGCCGGTCTGCGCGTTGTCGATGTCCTTGCGCGCGCGCAGCAGATCGGCGCGATCGGCGAGCGCCCGCGTGACGGCGGCGTCGAGATCGATCGTCGCGGTCGTGATTGGCGGCGAGTCGACCGCCTCGATCCGGACGTTCCAGTTCTCGCGGTTGGCGGTGTCGAAGATCAGCAGACGAAGGCGATCCTCGGCCTGCTTGACCGACGTGTCCGCGATGATCAGCTGTTCCTGGTCGGCCGCGACCTCCGCCTGCGCCGACACGAGATCGAGCGGCGGCGACGATCCGACGTCGACCTTGGCTTTGTTGACGCGCACGAGCTCCTCCGCGAGATCGAGGGTCGAGCGCCGCGCGTCGACGTTGGCGCGCGCCGAGACCAGCGCCCAGTACGCCGCCTTCACATTCGCGGTCGTGTGCACCAGGCTTTCGCGCAGGCGCGTGCCCGCGATGTCGCGGTTGGTCCGGCTGATCGCGAGCTGCTGGCGGTTGGCGTCGATGAACAGGTCGCGGATGAGCGGCTGCGACACCTGCACCGAGAGTCCTGACTGGAGCAGCGGGTTGAAGCTGTTCAGGATGCTGTTGCTGTTCGTATGCGTCGTCGACCAGCCGACGTTGTACGAGGTCCCGAACCACGGCAGCTTCTGGCCCAGTCCGGCGTTCGAGGTGACGACATCGGTCTCCGTCGCGATCGGCGTCAGGAAACTCGAGGGCGGCTGCAGCTGGTTGTTCGAGTTGACGCTGCTGTTGATCGTCGGCCGGAACACACCGGACGCGGCGGCGACGCGCGTGTCGCTGATCTGCGGATCGAGCCGATCCGCGGCCAGGTCGACGTTCTGGTCGAGCGCCATCTTGACCGCCTCGTCCACCGTCAGCCGCAGCGTCGCCGGCGCCTGCGCCGCGATGTTGCTCGCCGGCTGGGCCGACGCGGATCCAGCCAGGCCGAGCGCGAGGAGGGCGATCAGCGTCGTCCGGCCCATCGCCGCGCCCGAAGCGGCGGCCGTGGGGACGGCGGGGGCGAAACTGCCGGCCCCCCTCGCCTCGTCCGCGGCCTTGCGTCGTCCGAAGATCCGGACCTTCGACGCGTCGTCGAACAGCGAATAGGCCACCGGCGTCACGAGCAGCGTCAGCAGCAGCGCCAGCGACTGGCCGCCGAAGATGACATAGCCGATGGCGTGGTTGGTGCCCGAGCCGATGCCGCGCGACACGATCAGCGGGATCATGCCGGCGACGAAGGCGAAGGTCGTCATCAGAATCGGGCGCAGCCGGTCGCGGCTCGCCTGGACGATCGCGTCGTGCGTCGACAGCCCCGTCGCCTTGAGCTGGTTGGCGTGGTCGATCTGCAGAATCGAGTTCTTCTTCACGACGCCGAAGAGCACGAGGAGCCCGAGCGCGGAAAAGATATTCAGCGACTGCTGGAAGATGATGATCGACAGGAGCGCGAAGGGCAGCGTCAGCGGCAGCGACAGCAGAATCGTGATCGGGTGGAGCCACGACTCGAACTGCGCCGCGAGGATGAGATACATGAAGACGAGCGAGAGGAAGAACGCGGTCACGAAGTTCTGCGCGGCGCGTCCGAGCTCGCGCGAGCGGCCGGCCAGGACGCCGCGATATTCGGCGCCCGTGTTCAGCTTGTTGAACTCGGCGAGCATCGCGTCCTGGACCGCGGCCTGCGATGCCGTCGGGAGCAGGTTGCAGAACACCGTCACCTGACGCTGACGCGCCTGGCGGTTGATGTCGGTGGGGGAGGTGCCCGGCTCGAAGTCGGCGACGTTCTCGAGCGTCACGCTGCCAAGCTTGGACGAGGGGACCGCCAGCGAGGCAATCGCCGCCTGCGTCGACCGGTTCTCGGCCTTGGCGCGCAGGTGGACCTCGTACTGTTCGCCGGCGTCGTTGAACGTCGTCACCTGATCGCCGCCGACCAGCAGCCGCAGCGCTTCGGCGGCGTCGCTGATCTGGACGCCGAGGTCGGCGGCCTTCGGCCGGTCGACATGGACGGAGAGCTCCGGCTTGCCGGTGTTCAGCGAGGTGTCGATGTCGACGACGCCCGGGATCCGCTTGACCTTGTCGACGAGCTGATTGCCCAGGACTTCGAGCTTCTTGAGATCCGGCCCGTTGATGACGAACTGCACGGCGGCGTTCTGCGAGCCGCCGCCGCCGATGACCGCCACTTCCTGCACCGAGGTGCGGATGTTATTCGAGAACTGCGGCAGGATCTGCTTGCGGATCATGTCCATCACCATGAACTGATCGCGCGTGCGCTGTTCGATCGGCTTGAGGCGGACGTAGATCGTGCCGAGGTTGCGGGTGTGGGCGGGATCGCCGGCGATCGTGACCAGCGTGTAGTCGACTTCCGGCAGCTGCGACCGCACCGTGTTGGCGACGCGGTTGGTGAGCACTTCGGTCGCTTCGAGGCTGGTGCCCTCGGGCGCGCGCATGTTGACCTCGAACTCCGATTGGTCGTCCTGCGGCATGAAGTTCTTGTTCGCGATCATGAAGAGCGGCACGCTGGACAGCAGCACCAGCACCGCGACCGCCGACACGATCAGCCGATGCGCCATCGCCCATTCCAGCATCGAGGTATAGAACCGGTCGACGGCGTGGAACACCGTCGAGTCCTTCGAGGAGTGCTCGTCGGGGCCGTGCTTCTTCACCTTCAGCCAGCGCGCCGACAGCATCGGCGTCAGCGTGAAGCTGACCAGCAGCGACACCATGATCGCGAATGCCATCGTCAGGCCGAAGCTCTTCATGAAGCGGCCGACGATGCCGCCCATGAAACCGACCGGTACGAAGATGGCGACGAGCGACAGGGTGGTCGCGAGCACCGCGAGGCCGATTTCCTGGGTCGCATCGACCGCGGCCTGCAGCTGGTTCTCGTGCTTCTCCTCGATGAACCGGTAGATGTTCTCGAGCACCACGATGGCATCGTCGATCACGATCCCGACCGAGAGCGTCAGCGCCAGCATCGTCATCAGGTTCAGCGTGAAGCCCATGTACCAGAGCAGCCCGAAGGTGGCGATGATCGACGTCGGGATGGCGATCGCGGCGATGATCGTCGAGCGCACGTTGGTGAGGAACAGAAGAACGACGATGGCGGCGAGGATCGAGCCGACGATCAGGTGCTCCTCGACGTTGTGGATCGACGCTTCGATGAAGTCGGAGGCGTCGCGCACCATGCGGATGTCGTAGCCGGGCGGCAACGCCGCCTGCAGCTCCTTGACCTTGTCGCGCACTTCCCTCACGACCTCGACCGTGTTGGTGCCCGACTGGCGGCGGACCTGCAGCAGCACGGTGCTGGCGCCGTTGACGTTGGCGAGCGTGTCGGGATCGGCTTCGCCGTCCTCGACCCGGGCGACGTCGCCGATGCGGACGGGATGGCCGTTCTTTTCACGGATGACGATGTCGCTGAACTCGGCGACGGTCTGGACGCGGCCTCGCGTCCGCAGGGTGACCGACTGCGGCCCCTGGTCGACGCGGCCGCCCGGGATCTCGATGTTCTGTGCCTGCAGCGCGCGCGACACGTCGGTCACCGTGAGGTTGTAGCCGCGCAGCCGGTCGGCGTCGAGCCACACGTTGATCTGACGCTGCCGGCCGCCGAGGATCAGCACCTGACCGACGCCGTTGACGCTTTCAATCTTGCGCCGCAGGATCTTGTCGGCGTACTCGGTGATGTCCTTGACCGGCTGCTGCTTGGCGCTGAGCGCGAGGCTGAGCACCGGGGCGGCGTCGGGATCCATCTTGTCGACGCGCGGCTGCTCGATCGTCTTCGGCAGCCGCGGCAGGACGCCGTTGATCTTGTCGCGCACTTCCTGGGCGGCGACGTCGGTGTCCTTATCGAGCAGGAACGAGATGATCACCTGCGAGATCCCCTCGGACGAGATCGACCGCAGGTCGTCGATGCCGCTGATGGTGTTGACCGCTTCCTCGATCTTGTCGGTGATCTCGGTTTCAATCTGCTCCGGCGCGGCGCCGGGCTGGACGGTGGTCACCGTGATCGTCGGGAAGTCGATCTTGGGGAACCGGTCGACGCCCAGGCGTGTGAACGAGAACACGCCGATGACGGTGAGCGAAAGGATGAGAACGGTCGCGAAGACCGGACGTTTGACGCACAGCGCGGCTAGCCATTGCATGATCAGCTCACCTTGATCCCGTCGGCGAGCTGCGCGACGTTCTTCGTCGCGATGCGTTCGCCGGCCTTCAGGCCCTTGGTAATTTCGACGAGGTCGCCGACCGTCTCACCGGTCGTGACGATCCGTTCTTCCACGTGGTCGCCGGCGACGACATACACGCGGCTGGTGCCGGACAGCGTCTGGACGCTCGTCGCCGGGACGAGGACGCCAGGCGTACGAACCGGCTGTTCGATCCGGGCGGTCGCGAACAGGCCCGGCTTGAGCACGCCGTCCGCGTTCGGGACCATCGCCTCCACGGTCAGCGCGCGTTGATCCGCCTGCAGCGCGGGCGACACGTACTTCACCTTGCCCTCGAACCGGCGGCCGGGGTACGCGTCGACTTCGAACGTGACCGGCTGCCCCGGCGCCATCGACGACACCGCCTGCTCGGGCACGGTGAGCTGGACGCGCAGCGGGTTGACGCGCACGATGGTCGCGACCTTCGTGCCTTTCGTGACGTAGTCGCCGGTCGTGACCATGCGCTGGGCGACGACGCCGTTGAACGGCGCGCGCACCGATGTGTCCGCCAGCGCCTTGCGCGCGAGCGAGACCCGCGCGCGCGCCGCCTGCAGCATCTGATACTGCTGCGCGGCGCCGTTTTTCGCCGCCTCGTACTGCTGGCGCGCCGCTTCCGCCTGCGTGCGGCGCTGGTCGTATTCCGACTGCGACACGACGCGCTGATCGAGCAGCGATGTAATGCGGGCGAATTCGGCCTGTGCGAGATCCGCGCTGGCCTTGGCGTTCTGCACCTCGGGCACCGCGTTGACGTCGAGCGCGGCGCCGCCGGTGATGCCGAGTCGCGCTTCGATTTGCGCGGCGTTCGCTTCCGCTTCCTTCACCTGCGCGTCGGTTTCGGTCGAGGACACGCGGATCAGTTCGGCCCCCTGCGACACCGCGGTGCCGCGCTCGATGTTGGCGGCGAGGACGCGCCCCGCCGTTTCCGCGGCGACGTCCGCCTGTTCCTCCGCCATCAGCGAGCCGGTCGCGCGGATGAAACGGGCGATCGGCTGTTCGATGGCGGCGGTGGGCGAGACGGCGACGACCGGCGCGGCCGACCGCTGCTCCTTGCCCTTGGCGGCGCCCGTGCTGCACGCAGCGGAGGCGAGCGCCGCGGCGGCGGCCACGGTGATGACGAGCGACTGGGTGGTTCCGCGATTCATGGCAATTCCTCGGAGTTATGACGCCTGTGCATCGGCGACGGGAATGATTTCAAGGGGACAGGTGGTCAGGCCGGCGGACCGCAGGGTGATATCCGAGCGCAGCCCGGCGAGCGTCAGATTGAGGACGTCGGCCGCGAGCAGGTCGGCATCTTCTCCAGGCCCGAGCCGTTCGGACAGCCGCAGCACGGCGACGCCGACGACGCCGACCATCAGCGCACGCATCGCGACGGTCGGGTCGAGCGTCCTCGGCAGCGCGCCAGCGTCCATCGCCGCCTGGATCTCTTCGATGATGTGCTGCTTGCCCTCGCGGGCGAACGCGAAGCGCTCGTACTCGCGGCTGATCCGCGGTACCGAGCGATCGACGAACATCAGCGCGAAGTACTGCGGGTGATCGCGGCTGAACTCGTACAGGCGCCAGAATGCGGCGCGCAGGCGGTCGAGCGGCGGGCTGTCCTTGAAGCGGGGGTCGTCGCGGACCCCCTGCGGATCGCCGAGCAGGTGAAAGCCTTCCTCGGCCAGTGCAAAGAAGATGTCGTCCTTGCTCGGGAAGTAGCCGTACAGGGCAGCCGGGCTGTATTCGATACGCTCGGCAATTTTCCTGATCGAGACGTTGTGGAACCCCTCGGCGACGAAGAGCTCGCGCGCCGCGTCGAGAATCGCGCGCCGGACCGCTTCGCGGTCCCGTTCGTGTCGTTCCTTGATGCCCATGGTTTCAGTATCTGATGCTGTGCTGAACGGTGTTCACCAGATTAACATCGTTAGACGTTGAAACATAGTTCAACGGTTCCAACGATAGCTAAAACATTGCAATTATTGGTCTTAGCGTGGGGCCTGATGGGGTCGGGTTGGGGTCGGGTTGGGGTCAGACCCCGAACACGCGAACACGGGGTCGGATTAGGGTCGGAGTAGGGTCAGACCCCTAAGTCGGACGGTGGGTGGCGGCGAGGAGGGCGATCAAACCGATGAGGTAGGTGCCGGATGCCGTCAGCAGCGTGACGCGGAAGCCCCAGTTCATAGCGATGAAGATGGCGAGCGTCGCCCCGAGGACGGAGAGCGCGCCGTTCATGCCCCACGCCCACGGCAGCATCTGCGGCGCCCGTTCGCTGAGCATCCGCATCCCGGTCGGCATCGGAATGCCGAGCGCGACACCAATGGGCACGAGCATCGCCGCGGCGACCAGCATCCGCGCGCTGCGCGAAAACGGAATCGCCCAGCTGACGACCGGCGTCGCGACGACCATGAAGATCAGCGCGATCGCGGCGACGAGGACGATGCCGACGGCGCCGCTCCGGCGCAGCGACGAGCCGTTCAAACGTCGGCTCCACGCCGCGCCCAGCCCGGTGCCGAGCAGCAGCGAGAACAACGTCACGGTCAGCGAGTACACGGGATGCCCCAGCAGCAGCACGAAGCGCTGGAGCACCGACACTTCGATCAGCATGAAGCCGGCACCGAGCGCGCCGAAATAGACGAGCCACGCCAGCCAGCCCCGTGGGCGCGCCTGACCGCGGCCGGCGAACCCCAGCGGCAGGATGACGAACAGGACGACCAGCGCACCCGAGATCCCGAGCAGCGTCATCAGCGCGCTGAGCCCGTTGCCGAACAGCATCTTCTGACCGAAGGCGACGTCGAGCTGATCCCGGATCTTCGTGGTGTGAAAGAAGAACGGCCGGTCGTCGGTGGTCGGCCGGATGTCGGAGCGGTAGCTGTCGTAGAACTGCTGCCGGTCCGGCGCCGTGATCAGCCGCGCGTAATCGCCGGTCGCCGCGCCGTCGACGATGACGTCCTGCGCCGGGCGCGCGAATTGCGGCACCGCTTCTCCGGTGGCGCGCGCCGCGGCGGTCACGCCGGGGACGTAGAGCACGTCGAACCCGAGCCGATCCGACACGTCACGCAGCAGCGCGATCTCCGCCGCGGTGAACGGCGTCTTCTTCAGCAGGAAGGTGGCGACGCGATCCTGCCGCACGACCGCGAGTCGGTCCGCTGACGGCCAGCCGCGCTGCGCACACGCTTCCTGCGCCAGCGACACCAGCCGCAGGCCGTCGGCGACCCAGCGCGTGATCGTCAGCACGCCGCCATCAGTCAGATGGTCGAGATAGTCGTTGAACGCGTCGACGGTATACAGCGAGTTCTCGGTGAGCGTGTAGGCGCCGGCCGCCGTCGCCGCCCAGGTGTCCACCAGCGATGCCTGAATGACGTCGTACCGCTCCGGCGTCCTCCGCACGAAGCTGCGGCCATCGTCGACCGCAATCCGCACACGCGGGTTGGTGTAGATCCCGCCGGAGAAGTCGCGGAACCGATCACGCATCACGTCGTTGGCGATGATCGGGTTGATCTCGACGCCGTCGACGCGCAAGGCGCCGAAGACGAGCGCCGAGGCGAGATCGCGGCCGCCGCCGGGGCCGATGACGAGCGCGGAGAATCCGGCAGGAGCCAGGGGCTCCGACAGCGCCAATCTCCTCGCCGCGACGAGATGGTACGCCAGCGCGGTCAGCTCGTAGCGCAGGTACTGCGCGTTCGCGAGATCGGGCGCGAGACGGAGAATCGGCGTCGACGCCGCCGAGTCGATGTCCATGAAGCGCGTGTCGGGCAGCGGTCCCTTGTACGCGGGGCTCAGGGACCAGTCGCCGTGCGTCCGCTCGTAGACGCCGATCCGCGAAAAGGAATTCCATTTGCTGAAGAGGATCCGATCCCCCTGGTGTCCCTTGGTGTCGACCACATCGAAACCGGCGCGGCCGGAGAGCTGGCCCGCGATCGGCACGAGCAGGATCAGCAACCCGAAGAGGGCGACGCGCGCGCGGCTCGCCGCCGGCGCGAACAGGATGGCCGCGGCAATCGACAAGGCGGCCGCGGCGAGGACGACGCCCGGTGCGCCCAGGCGATCGAGCAGCGGGATCAGGATCAGGCAGCCGCCGGCGGCGCCGATCAGATCGGCGGCGTACACGGCGTTGACCTGCGCCGACAACCGCGCAATCGCCAGCGTGACCACGAGGCCGCCGCTGAAGAACGGCAGCGCGGCGAGCGCATAGATCGTCAGCATCAGCGCCAGGTTGCGCGGTGAGAAGCTCATGCCGACGCGCAGGCGCACCAGCCAGAACAGCGCGACGATGGTGCAGACGGCGTAGATCAGCGACTGGACCGCGAGCAGCGTGTCGGTCGAATGGCGGTCGAGCCGCCGCCGCAGCACGTACGCGAACACGCCGCTGGCGCTGACGCCGAAGAGCGCGATCGAAATCGCGAGAAACGCGAAGTGGTAATACATCACGACCGAGAAGATCCGGGTCAGGGCGAGCTCGGTCATCAACAGCGTGGCGGAGACCAGCGCGACGCCGGCGAGCTGCCGGCGGGATGGGGAAGGCATGCCGCGTGAGTGTACCATTCGGCGTGCGCATGGCCCTGCGATCGCCGGCCGCTTCGTCGCTGCGCGCGGCGTTCGTCGCCGCCGCCGCCGCGTGGGCGGCGCTGATCGTACTGGCGCCGTGGCTCGCCAGCGCGTCGCACGCCTCGCCGCTGGCGAGCGCCGTGATCCTCGGCGTCTACGGCATCGGCAGCGCGATCTGCCATCAGCGGCCCGAGCGCTCGTTTCATCTCTGGACGACGCAGATGCCCGTCTGCGCGCGCTGCGCCGGGATCTATGCGGGCGCGGTGCTCGGCGCGCTTGGAGCGCTGACGCTCGGCCGCGCCCGAGGGCGGCGCACGCGTCGCGCGTCCGACCCGCGCGTCGCGCTTGCGATCGGGCTTGCGCCGACGCTCGTCACGCTGGTCTACGAATGGACGACCGGCGCCATGCCGTCGCACGCGATCCGCGCCGCCGCAGGCCTGGCGATCGGCGTTGTGGTCGCGTGGCTGCTCGTGGCGGCCGCGGATAATCGGGTAAACTAACGCCCGTGCGCGCTACCGCCGCCGAACAAACGCAATCGGGCACCCTGGTGTTGCTGTGCCTGGCGTCGTGGGCCATCCCGGGCGCCGGCCATCTCTGGCTTGGCCGCCGGACCAAGGGGCTCGTGTTCCTGGTCGCACTGCCGTTGATGTTCGCCATCGGCCTGGCGATTCGCGGCCGGATTTTTCCCTTCGAGCTGTCGGATCCGCTGGTCGGCCTCTCGGCGCTCGCCGACCTCGGCATTGGCGCGACCTATTTCCTCGCCGGCGCCCTCGGCTACGGCGGCGGCGACGTCCGCGCGGTGACGTACGAGTACGGCAACGCCTTTCTGATTGTCGCCGGTCTGCTCAACATGCTGGTCGTGATCGACGCTTACGACGTCGCGCTGGGGCGCAAGTAGATGCAAAGCCATCTCCTGCTGATGGCGATCTTCGCCTTTTTCGTTTCGCTCGTCTTCGCGGTGATCGCGAAGGACACCCTGCGCGATCAGCTGCGCTTCGGCGCGCTGATGTTCGGCGGCTTCCTGGCCTCGGCGATCGTGCTCGGCTGGCTGATGTATCCGTTTCCGCTGTCATGACCTTCGAGAACCTCCTGATCGAGCGCGACGAGGCGACCGCGGTCGTCACGATCAACCGTCCCAAGGTCCTCAACGCGCTGAACAGCCAGACGCTGGACGAGCTGCGCCGCGCGATCCTCGAGCTCAAACAGGACGCCACCGTCCGCGTCGTCATCCTGACCGGCGCGGGTGACAAGTCCTTTGTCGCCGGCGCCGACATCAACGAGCTGTCGGTGCAGACGCCGACCGGCGGCCGCGAGCACGCGCTCGCCGGGCAGCACGTGCTCGACCTGATCGAGAACATGGGCAAGCCGGTGATTGCCGCGATCAACGGCTACGCGCTCGGCGGCGGCTGCGAACTGGCGATGGCCTGCACGCTGCGGCTCGCGGCCGACACGGCGAGGCTCGGACAGCCCGAGATCGCACTCGGACTGATTCCCGGCTATGCCGGCACCCAGCGCCTGCCGCGGCTGGTCGGCACCGGCAAGGCCATGGAACTGATCCTCACCGGCACGCCGATCACGGCGGACGAAGCGTACCGCATCGGCCTCGTCAATCGCGTCGTCCCGGCGGCGGCGCTGATGACCGAGGCGCGCGCGCTCGCGGCGCAGCTCGCGAAGAACGCCCCGATCGCGATGCGCTACATCATCAACGCCGTCAACAAGGGCGTCGAGATCCCGTTCGCGGAGGCGTGCCAGTACGAGGCGACGCTGTTCGGCCTGGTGGCCTCGACCGACGACATGCGGGAGGGGACGTCGGCGTTTCTCGCGAAACGGAAGCCGGAGTTCAAGGGCACGTAGTGCAGACGATCCAAGGGGCAGGGCGGGCGGCGGGGTTCCGGTTCGCGGTGGTGGTGTCGAAGTACAACGACTTCGTCACCGACCGGCTGCAGGCCGGCGCGCTCGCGGCGCTGGCGGCGGCGGGTGTCGCGGCGAGCGACATCACGCTGGTGCGCGTCCCGGGCGCCTTCGAGATCCCGCTGGCGGCGCTGCATGCCGCGGAGAGCGGGCGCTTCGACGCGATCGTCTGCCTCGGCTGCCTGATTCGCGGCGAGACGGCGCATTTCGAATACATCTCGTCGGCGGTGTCGCACGGCCTCACCGACGCGGCGGCGGCGAGCGGCGTGCCGATGGCGTTCGGCGTGCTGACGACCAACTCGATCGAGGAAGCGCTCGCGCGCGCGGTCGAGGGCAGCGGCAACAAGGGGCACGAGGCGGCGGTCGCGGCGATCGAAATGGCGGAGGTTGTCGCGCAGTTGACGCGGCAGGCGACGCCGAGGACCTAGCCGCATGGCACGCGTGCGGAAGGACCCCCGCCATCGGGCCCGCGAGGCGGCGCTGCAGATCCTCTATCAATGGGACCTGGCCCGCCGCGATATCGTCAAGACGGCGGGCACCTTTTTCGATCTGCAGTGGCCGAACACCGATCCGCCGGGCGATGACCTGCGCGCCTTCGCCACCGCGCTCGCCCGCGACACGACCGAGCGGCTCGACGAGATCGATCCGCTGATCGCCGAGACCGCCGAGCGCTGGCGTCCGGAGCGGATGGCGATTCTCGATCGGCTGATCCTGCGCATGGCGATTTGCGAAATGCTGCGCGACGTCACGACGCCGCCGGCCGTCGTGATCAACGAGGCGCTGGAACTGGCGCGCACCTTTACCACCGAGGAATCGGTGAAGTTCATCAACGGCATGCTGGATGCGATCAGAAAGAAGATAGAGACAAGGACACCGAGGTGAACAAAGGGCACAAAGGAACGCTGCGGCTCGACTACCTTTGCGTCCTCTGTCACCCTTTGTGTCCTTGAATTATTTCTTATGTCCTCACACGACGAGCAAGTTCAACAACGACAGTCGAACCTCGCCGCGATCGCGAAGCTCGGCGTCGAGGTCTATCCCCGCACCTTCGAGCGGCAGCACACGATCTCGGCGCTGGTCGACGGCTACGGTCAGCGGACGCACGACGAGCTCGAGGCGGAACACGTCACCACCATCACCAGCGGGCGGATTCTCGCGATCCGCGCCTTCGGCAAGGCGAACTTCCTCGTCCTCTCCGACGGCCACGCCAAGATCCAGGTCTACATCCGGCAGGACGCGCTCCCGGAGCTCGATTTCGCGATCTACAAGCTGCTCGATTTCGGCGACTGGGTCGGCATCGAGGGGCGCCTGTTCCGCACCAAAACGAACGAGTTCACGATCTGGGCGTCGCGGCTCCACTTCCTGTCGAAGTGCCTGGTGCCGCTGCCCGAGAAGTGGCACGGCCTCACCGACGTCGAGATCCGCTATCGCCAGCGCTACCTCGATCTGATCGTGAACCCCGACTCGCGCCGCGTGTTCGAAACGCGCGGCCGCATCGTCGCCGGGATTCGCGACTTCATGACCGCGCGCGGCTATCTCGAGGTCGAGACGCCGATGATGCAGCCGATCGCCGGCGGCGCGATCGCGCGGCCGTTCGTCACTCATCACAACGCGCTCGACATGCAGCTCTATCTCCGGATCGCGCCGGAGCTGTACCTGAAGCGCCTGGTCGTCGGCGGGCTCGAGAAGGTGTTCGAGATCAACCGCAACTTCCGGAACGAGGGGATCTCGACCCAGCACAACCCCGAATTCACGATGATGGAGTTCTACGAGGCCTACGCCGACTACCAGGCGCTGATGCGCATGACGGAAGAGATGATCGCGACCGTGGCGGCGCAGGTCCTCGGCACCGATCAGATCGTGTTCGGCGAGCACGCGATCTCGCTCGCGGCGCCGTTCGTCCGCCTGTCGCTGCGCGAGGCGGCCCGCGAGGCGGCGTCGAAGAAATTGCGCCGCGAGATCGCCGACGCCGACCTGCGCGATCGGGCGAAGGCGGCGGCGATCGCGGCCGACCTCGGGATCGAGATCGATCCAGGATCCGGTGCGGGCAAGATCACCACCGAGATCTTCGAGCGGCTGTGCGAAGACCGGCTGATTCAGCCGACGTTCGTCTACGACTTTCCGACCGAGGTCTCACCGCTGTCCAAGCAGAAGCCGGACGATCCGGACACGGTGGAGCGGTTCGAGCTGTACATCGGCGGCTTCGAAGTGGCGAACGCCTTCAGCGAGCTCAACGACCCGGTCGAGCAGCGCCGCCGCTTCGAGGGCCAGCTGCAGAACCGCGCCAGCGGCGACCTCGAGGCGCACGCGATGGACGAGGACTACATCCGCGCGCTCGAGTACGGCCTGCCGCCGACCGGCGGCGAGGGCGTCGGCATCGATCGGCTCGTCATGCTGCTGACCAACAGCCTGTCGATCCGCGACGTGATCCTGTTCCCGCTGATGCGGAAGCGGGAAGAGCGCGCCGCGACTGAAGACTGACGACTGGCGACTGTATGGAGCTGCCCTTCGAGGTCCACATCGCGCTCCGCTACCTGCTCGCCAAGCGCAAGCAGGCGTTCATCTCGGTGATCTCCTTCATCTCCACGCTCGGCGTGACCGTCGGCGTGATGGCGCTCGTCATCGCGCTCGCGCTGATGACCGGGCTGCAGCAGGAGCTGCGCGATCGCATCGTCGGGTCCAATCCGCACATCTACGTGTGGAACACCCGCGGCATCGACGACTACCGCGTCGAATCCGACAGGCTGCGGACGGTGCCGCACGTGCTCGGCGCGGCGCCGGCGATCATGGGCCAGGGGCTGCTGTCGGCGTCGGATACGCAGCCGGTGCAGATCAAGGGCATCGATCCGACGCTCGAGCAGCAGGTGACGAATCTCAAAGCCGCGATCACCAGCGGCAGCATCGAGGCGCTGAATACGCCGGAGGGCGAGCTGCCCGGCATTTTGCTCGGGAAGGATCTCGCCGCGAAGCTTGGCGTCAACACCGGCGACTCCGTGTCGCTGACGATGGGCGTGACGCTGACGCCGGCGGGGCTGCTGCCGCGCACCCGCCGGCTGCATGTCGTCGGGCTCTTCAGCCTCGGGCTGCTCGAGTTCGACTCGACGTTCGGCTACCTCTCGCTCGACGTCGCGAAGCGGCTGCTCGGCAAGGACAAGGTCGATCTGATCCAGCTGCGGGTCGACGATATCTTCGCGGCGCCGCGGATCGCACAGTCGATCCCGGAGCGCCTCGGCGGCAACTATGTGACCCAGGACTGGGCCGACATGAACAAGTCGCTGTTCTCGGCGCTCGGTCTGGAAAAGATCGCGATCTCGCTCACCATCGGTCTGATCGTCATGGTCGCGGCCCTCAACATCGTCGCGTCGCTGATCCTGCTCGTGATGGAAAAGCACCGCGACATCGGCATCCTCAAGACGATGGGCGCCAGCGCACAGAGCGTGACGACGATCTTCATGATGCAGGGGCTGATCATCGGCCTGGTCGGTACGACGGTCGGCGCATCGGCGGGATGGGTGCTGTCCACGGTGCTGACCCGCTACAAACTGATCAAGGTGCCGGCGGACGTCTACCAGATGTCCTACATGCCATTCCGCGTCCTGCCGCTCGACTTCGCCCTGGTGGTCGGCGGCGCGATCCTGGTGTGCTTCATCGCGACGCTGTACCCGTCGCGGCAAGCGGCCAAGCTCGATCCTGTTCAGGCGCTGAGGTACGAATGACAGCGCCCTCACCACGACGCAGACGCAACGACATCCGTCTGGACGAAACACACGAACCAGCACAGGTGCCGATGTCGTGTGTTTCGTGCCTGTGTTGTTTCGTGGCTTTCGTGCCGTATCCGTGACGTCATGCCGTTTCTAGAAGCGCGCGGGCTGGTCAAGAGTTATCCGGTCGGCGGACGTGCGCTGACGGTGTTGCGCGATCTGGAGCTCACCGTGGACGCCGGCGAAATGGTGGCGATCGTCGGCGCGTCCGGCGTCGGCAAGAGCACGCTGCTGCACGTCCTCGGCGGGCTCGATCGCGTCGACCAGGGCAGCGTCTCGATCGGCGGCGCCGAGCTGACCGCGATGCGCGACGCCGACGTTGTCGCCTTCAGGAACCGGCGCGTCGGCTTCGTGTTCCAGTTCCATCATCTGCTGCCGGAGTTCAGCGCGGTCGAGAACGCGCAGATGCCGATGCGGATCGCGCGCACGCCGAAGGCCGAGTCGCGGGCCCGCGCGCAGGCGCTGCTCGAGCGCGTCGGCCTCGGCGAGCGGCTCGACCATCGGCCGGGCATGCTGTCCGGCGGCGAGCAGCAGCGGGTCGCGGTGGCGCGCGCGCTGGTGATGCAGCCGGCGATCCTGCTCGCGGACGAGCCGACCGGCGATCTCGACGAGCAGACGGCGGACGCCCTCCACGCGCTGTTGCGCGAGATGCACCTCGCCTACGGCCTGACGTCGGTGATTGCGACCCACAACCCGCGCCTTGCCGCCGCCTGCGATCGCACGCTCCGGCTCGAGAGCGGCCGGCTAACCGCCGAGCCGCGTTAGGGCGCGCGTCCGGGACCGCCGCGGCGCGATACGCGTCCAAAAGGCTGGGGGAGCACCCCGCCAAATGCCGTATAATGTGGTCATCGTCTCCGAGACCCCAACACCATCTGTTTTCACGTAGGTACCCCGGATGTTCGAACGGTATACCGAACGGGCCCGACGAGTCCTCTTCTTTGCCCGCTACGAAGCGAGTCAACTCGGTAGCATTTCGATTGAAACCGAGCACCTGCTGCTCGGCCTGATTCGCGAAGGCAAGGGGCTCACGAGCCGCATTTTCGCGCGGTCGCACCTGTCGCTCGAGAACATCCGCAAGGAAATCGAGGGGCGCACCGTATTCCGCGAAAAGGTCTCGACCTCGGTCGAGATCCCGTTCAGCGCGGAAACCAAACGCGTGCTGCAGTTCGCGGCCGAAGAGGCCGATCGGCTGCTGCACAACTACATCGGCACCGAGCACCTGCTGCTCGGCATCCTCCGCGAGGAGCGCTCGGTGGCGGCGTCGATCCTGATGGAAAAAGGGATGCGCCTCAACACCGTGCGCGAGGACATCGTCCAGCTCCTCAACGAGAAGACGACGCTGACGCGCGTCAAGGAGACGCCGCTGCTGGCCGAGTTCAGCCGCGACCTGACCGAGTCGGCGATGAAGAACCAGCTCGATCCGCTGGTCGGGCGCGAGCACGAGCTCGAGCGCGTCCAGCAGGTCCTCTGCCGCCGGACCAAGAACAACGCCGTCCTGATCGGCGAGCCGGGCGTCGGCAAGACCGCAATCGTCGAGGGACTGGCGCAGAAGATCGTCTACGGCGACGTGCCGCACTTTCTCGCCGACAAACGGATCCTGGCCCTCGACATCTCGCTGATCGTCGCCGGCACCAAATACCGCGGCCAGTTCGAAGAGCGCCTCAAGGCGATCATGAAGGAACTGACCGACAACCCGAACATCATCGTGTTCATCGACGAGCTGCACACCCTGGTCGGCGCGGGCTCGGCCGAAGGGTCGCTCGACGCGGCGAACATCCTCAAGCCGGCGCTGTCGCGCGGCGAGATCCGGTGCATCGGCGCCACCACCCCGGCCGAATACCGCAAGTACATCGAGAAGGACCGGTCGCTGGAGCGCCGCTTCCAGGCGGTCAAGGTCGACCCGCCGGGCGAGCGCGAGACGATCGATATCCTGATCGGCATCAAGGATCGCTACGAAAGCTTCCACCACGTCGAGTACACGCGCGAAGCGATCGAAGCGGCGGTCTACCAGTCGAACCGCTACATCACCGATCGCTTCCTGCCGGACAAGGCGATCGACCTGGTCGACGAGGCGGGCGCCCGCGCCAAGCTGCGCGAGGCCGGCTACAGCGAGGAGTTCGGCGAGATCAACAAGAGCATCCGCGTCGCCGTCGAGCAGATGGAGAGCGCGGTCAGCCAGAAGGATTTCGAGAAGGCGCAGTTCTACCGCGAACAGGAAGTGACGGCGCGCGAGAACCTGCAGTTCGTCCGCGAGAAGTTCGACGTCAAATCGTCGGCGCGCAAGGTCATCGTCGGCAAGGCCGAGATCGACGATGTGGTGTCGAAGTGGACCGGCGTGCCGATGGCGTCGATCAACCAGGACGAGAGCGACAAGCTGCTCAAAATGGAAGGGGAGCTGCACCGCCGCGTGATCAGCCAGGAGAAGGCG
>JAOBWF010000055.1 GCA_025463215.1 Acidobacteriota bacterium
CGGCAAAACCGGTGCGGTCGGCGTCGGCATCGGCGCCGCGGCGTGCGCGACTGCGGCCGGCTGCGCATCCGCCGGATCGTCCGCGCCGGACCGCCGCCGGTCGTTCAGCCCCCGATCGAGATCGCGAAGACTGGCGAGGAAGCTCGGATCATCCGCGAGCCAGCGCTTCGAGTGCGGATCACTCACGTGCACACATTTATACCCGTAAACCCGGTTTGCAGCGAGTACGACGCCTCGAACTGGCCCGGGACGGGACACGGTGTACCATAATGGTCCACAGCACACCTAACCCCTTGATATAGAATGACCTAGTTACGACATCGATGGCGTTTAAACGACGTCAATGTCGTATATACGCACACATAGCGAAATTCCGGCGCCATGCTCGGATATCTAAGCCGCTGCGATATATCGACTTACGCCGTGTCTACCGGTTGGCGCTCGCGTTGCTATAAGTCTCAGCTTCGGTCGACGTGGAGACGTCTGCCTTTTTAACAAGATGCCCGGAGAACCTTCGGTAATCGGCCTGTCGACCTGGCGCAGCGAGCTGCCGCCGTTGACCGGGCGTGCCGTCCTGTTGCGTGAACCGGCGGCGCAGGATCTCGGCCCGCTCGTCGATTTGCTGTCGCTCGGCGACGCGACGCGGTTCGGCCTCGACGAGCCGGTGTCGGAAGTCGGCGTCCAGGAGCTGCTCGGACGCTTCGCGCGCGAGCGCGCCGGCGGCCTCGCGTTCACCTACGCCATCACGCTCTCCAGCGCGCGCACCCTCGTCGGGCTCGCCCAGGTGCGCCAGCTCGATCCCTCGTTCGAGGCGGCCGAGTGGGAATGCACGATCGCGCCCTCGTCGCGCGGCAACGGCCTCTTTCTCGACACCGCGCGGCTGATTGGCTCCTTCGCATTCGGCGTCGTCGGCACGCACCGCCTCGAAGCGCGCGTGCTGCTGCAGAACGGCCGCGCCAACGGCGCGTTGCGCAAGCTCGGTGCGGTCCAGGAAGGCGTGCTCCGGCGCTCCGTCCGCCGCGGCGGTGAATACGTCGACCAGGTCCTGTGGTCGCTGCTCAAGGAAGACTGGGGCGACCACTGGGTGTCGACCGCCCCGCGGGTCCATTGATGCGCGAGCTGCCTCGCTCCGCGCGCGTCTACGTCGGCGCGGTGATCGCGATCGGCCTGACGTTGATGGCGGTGCGCCTGCCCGACGCCACGTTCGCGCAGCCGGTGCTGTTCTTGGCGCTGCTGATCCTGTCATCGATGACCGCCGCGCTCAAGGTCCACCTGCCGCTGATTACCAGCGGCTCGACGATGTCGGTCTCTTATGCGGTGGACTTCGCCTCGCTGCTGCTGCTCGGGCCGCACGAGACGATGCTCGTCGCCGCCGGCAGCGCGTTCAGCCAGTGTCATCTCAACAGCAAGGATCGCAATCCGATCCACCGCACGCTGTTCTCGGTCGCGTCGCTCGTCATCACGGTGCAGGGCTCCGGGCTCGCGTTCCACCTGCTCGGCGGCACCGGCGCGGCGATGACGATCAGCGCGCTGGCGCGGCCGCTGGTCGGCGCCGCCACGGTGTATTTCCTGCTCAACACCGGCCTGGTCGCGACCGCGATCGCGCTCTCGACGCGCACGCCAATCGTCAACACCTGGCACAACAATTTTCTGTGGAGTGCGCCCAGCTACTTCGTCGGCGCCGGCTCGGCGGCGTTCGCCGCATGGTTCGTGACCCACGCCGGCTACTGGGTCGCGCCGTTCACGTTCGCGCCGCTCTACCTGACCTACCGGACCTACAAGGTCTACATGGGGCGGATCGACGACGAGCAGCGCCACGTGCTGCAGACGTCGGACCTGCACCTGGCGACGATCGAAGCGCTGGCGCGCGCGATCGACGCCAAGGATCAGACGACGCAGATGCACATTCGCCGGGTGCAGGTCTATGCGACGGGGCTGGCGAAGAAGCTCGCGCTGCCGGAGGCGGAGATCCAGGGGATCAAGACCGCGGCGCTGCTCCACGACATCGGCAAGCTCGCCGTACCCGAGCACATCCTCTCGAAGCCGGGGCCGCTGACGCAGGAGGAATTCCAGAAGATCCGGATCCATCCCCAGGTCGGCGCCGAGATCATCGCGGCCGTGCCGTTCCCGTACCCGGTCGCGCCGCTGATCATGAGCCACCATGAACGGTGGGACGGCAAGGGCTATCCGCAGGGGCTCGCGGGCGCCGACATTCCGCTCGGCGCACGCATCCTGACGATCGTCGACTACTACGACGCGGTGACCACCGAACGGCCGTATCACAAGGCGCTGAGTTACGAGAGCGCGATGGGACTGCTGAAGCACGAAGCCGGCCGCGCGCTCGATCCAAAGCTGGTGCCGATGTTCATCGAGATGCTGCCGTCGCTGATCGCGGAGCTCGGCCCCGGCGAAGCGGAATCGACGCCGGCCGAACCGGTCGCGGCGCTGCCGGGCTCGACCGCGGTCGGCCTGCTGCCGGCGCCGACCGGCAACGCGTTCGAGAACATCGCCCTCGCCCACCGCGAGATTTACGCGCTCTACGAAATCGCCCAGTCGATGGGCACC
>JAOBWF010000062.1 GCA_025463215.1 Acidobacteriota bacterium
AGGGCGGGCTGTTCGTCGACTGCACGGTCGGGCTCGGCGGCCATTCGCGCGCCCTGCTCGAAGCCGGCGCGTCACGCATCATCGGCTTCGACCGTGATCTCGATGCCCTGGCGCGCGCCCGCGAAACGCTGGCGCCGTGGGGCGATCGCGTCGAGCTCGTGCACGCCGACTACCGCGCGATCGCCGAGGTGCTCGACAGCCGCCAGATTGTGCACGTCGACGGCGCGCTCGCCGACCTCGGGGTGTCGTCGATGCAGTTCGACGAGCCCGGCCGCGGCTTCAGCTTTCAGCGCGACGAGCCGCTCGACATGCGGATGGACCGCACCGGCCCCGAAACCGCCGCCGATCTCGTGGCGCAGTCGTCCGAGCGCGATCTCGCCGATGCCATATTCCAGTACGGCGAGGAGCGCTTTTCGCGCCGGATCGCGCGCGCCCTGGTCGAAGCGCGCCGCGAGGCACCAGTCGACACCACCGGGCGTCTCGCGACCATCGTCCGGCGCGCCATCCCGCACCGCGGCGGACACGTGCGCATCGATCCGGCGACCAAGACATTTCAGGCGCTGCGCATCTGGGTCAACCGCGAGCTCGACGGCCTCGATCGCTTCGTCGAAACCGCCGCCCGCCGGCTGCGCGCCGGCGCGCGCCTGGTCGTGATCACGTTTCACTCGCTCGAAGATCGGATCGTCAAGCACACGCTGCGCGCTCTGCACCAGCGCGACGGCCTCGTTCAGGTGCTGACGAAGAAACCGCTCATCGCCACCGAAGCCGAAGTGGACCGCAATCCCCGCGCGCGGAGCGCCAAGCTCCGGGCGGCGGAAAGGATGGCCTGATGGAAGCGTTCGAGTACGCCATCAAGAAAGACGTCCGCAACAACCCGATCGTCCGCGAAGTGGACGAGACGCGCCAGCGCGAGCTGTGGCAGTCGATTGCCGTCGCCGGCTTGCTGGTGCTGGTCCTGCTGGTGTCGGCGTGGCAGCATTTCGAGCTGCTGCGTCACGGCTACCAGGTCGAGGAGCTGCAGCGCCAGCGCGCCGCTGAAGAAGACACCTCGCACCGGCTGAAGCTCGAAATCGACACGCTGAAATCGCCGAAGCGGATCGAAATGCTCGCGACCCAGCAGCTGCACCTGGTGACGCCGAACCGCGACGAGGCGATCGTCATCGAACGTGTGGTGCCGGCGGAGCCGCCGGCCGCCTCCGTCGTCGCGCGGCGGTAAATCATCATGACGAGCCCCGCGACCGCGGCCACGCACGACTGGCGCCCGATCATGGCGCGCCGTGTGGCCGTGGTGTCGGTGCTGCTCGGCCTCTGGGTCACCGGCATCGAGGCCAAGCTCGTGTACCTCCAGGTGTTCGAGCGCGCCGATCTCGTCGCCCGCGCCGAGCGCCAGCAGGAGCGGACCCAGGTCGCGCCGGCCAAGCGCGGCGACATCCTCGATCGCCGCGGCCGCGTGCTCGCGACCAGCGTCGACGCGGACACGATTTACGCCGTGCCCACCGAGATCGACAACCCGGTCGACGCCGCGAAGAAAATCTGCGACGCGCTCGGGGACTGCGATGCCAAGGATCGCCAGTCGATCGCCGAGCGGCTCGGCCAGAAGCGCGCGTTCGCCTACATCAAACGTCAGATCGCACCCGATCAGGCGGAGCGCGTGGCCGCGCTGAACCTTGACGGCGTTGGCTTCATGAAGGAGAGCAAGCGCTTCTACCCGAACAAGGAGCTGGCGTCGCACCTGCTTGGCTGGGTCGGCATCGACAACAAGGGGCTGAGCGGTCTCGAGTACACCTACGACCCGCAGATCCGCGGCAAGGCCGGCACCATCATGGTGCACGCCGACGCGCGCCGCCACGCCTTCAGCCGGTTCGAGCGGCCGCCGACGACCGGGTCGAGCATCGAGCTGACGATCGACGAGTACCTCCAGCACATCGCCGAACGCGAGCTGCACGCCGGCGTACTCGAGAACCGGGCGGCCGGCGGCAGCGCGATCATCATGAATCCGCGTACCGGCGAGATTCTGGCGATGGCGAACGAGCCGACGTTCAACCCGAACGCCTACCGCGATTCGCAGGAAACGGAACGCCGCAATCGCGCGATTCAGGATTTGTACGAGCCCGGGTCCACCTTCAAAGTCGTGACCGCGTCGGCCGCCCTCGAAGAGAAGGTGATGCCGCTCGACACGATGATCGACACCAACCCCGGACGCCTCTACGTCGCTGGCCGCTCGCGATTGATCATCGACGACGCCGGTCGCAACAACGGCGTGCTGTCGTTCACGAAGGTCATCGTCAAGTCGAGCAACATCGGCGCGGTGAAGATCGGCCTGCGCGTCGGCGCCGAGCGGCTGAGCCGATTCGTCGGCCAGTACGGCTTCGGCAAGCGCGTCTCACCCGACTTTCCATCCGAGAATGCCGGCATCGTCTGGAGCCACGAGAAGCTGAACGAGAGCGCGCTGGCGTCGATTTCGATGGGCTATCAGGTCGCGATCACGCCGCTGCAGATGGTCGCCGCGGTCAGCTCGGTCGCCAACGGCGGCCAGTACATCGAGCCGCGCGTGCTGCGCGCCGTCTACCGCAACGGCGTCCGCTATCAGGTGACGCCGAAAGTCGTGCGACGGACGGTCAGTCCGGACACCGCCGCCGCGCTCACCACCATCATGGAGGAGGTCGTCACTGCCGGCACCGCCAAGCGCGCCGCGATCGCCGGCTACACGGTCGCCGGAAAGACCGGCACCGCCCAGAAGCTGATCGGCGGCCAATACTCGCATTCGGATCACTTCGCGTCGTTCGTCGGATTCGTGCCGTCCACCAATCCGGTGTTCGCGATCGTCGTCGTGATCGACGCCGCGAAAGGTCCGAACGGCGATCACGGCGGCACCGTCGCGGCGCCGATCTTCAGGAACATCGCCGAGCCCGCGCTGCGGTACCTCGGCGTGCCGCTGACCGTCAATCCACCGGCGCCGGTGCTGGTCGCACGGCACGATCAGACGGACGGGTCGCAGACGCCGACGAACACCGCGGGCGCGAACGAACCGGTCGTCAGCCTCGTGGCCGATGGCCCACCCGGAACCGTGCCCGATGTGCGCGGGATGAGCGCGCGCGACGCCGTCCGCACGCTCGTCAAGCTCGGCATGAACGCGCGTGTGTCGGGCGACGGGTTCGTCGTCTCGCAGACCCCCGAACCGGGCGCGCCGATCGATGGCGATGCGCTGTGCCGCCTGGTCCTCGAACGCTGGCCCTCGCGGCGCGTGGTGACTGCGAGCCGTCGATGACCTGGGCTGAACTGCATGGCGCGCTGCGCGGCCGCGGCCTCATCCGGGCCGACGATGCGTTGCGCGCGGAAGCGGCGGTCGGCGCCG
Source organism: Acidobacteriota bacterium (assembly GCA_025463215.1). Classification (GTDB taxonomy): domain Bacteria; phylum Acidobacteriota; class Vicinamibacteria; order Vicinamibacterales; family CAVVIG01; genus CAVQFC01. The sequence continues at coordinate 3,356 of JAOBWF010000062.1, forward strand.
TCGCCGGCATCGCCTACGATTCGCGCGCGGTGACGCCGGGCCAGGTCTTCGTCGCGCTCAAGGGCGAGCACGCCGACGGCACCGCGTTCGCGCGCGACGCGATCGCGCGCGGCGCCGCGGCGATCGTGTCGGAGCAGGCGGCGCCCGCCGGCGTCCCCGTGCCGTGGGCGATCGTCGAGGACGCGCGGCTCGCGCTGGCGGTGCTCGCCGCTGCGTTCTACCGCGATCCGAGCCGCGAGATGCAGGTCATCGGCATCACCGGCACCAACGGCAAGACGACGACGGCGTATCTGGTCGCCGCAATCTTCGACGCCGCGCGCATCCGCTGCGGCGTCTTGGGCACGGTCGGCTACCGCATCGGCGACGAGGTCCGCGATGCGACGCGCACCACTCCGGAGGCGCCGGATGTGCACGCGCTGCTGCGCGAGATGGTCGAGAAGCAGTGCGGCGCCTGTGCGATGGAAGTGTCGTCGCACGCCCTGTCGCTGCGCCGCGTCGACGGCATCAGCTTCGCCGCCGCGATCTTCACCAACCTGACCCGCGACCACCTCGACTTCCATGCCGACATGGACGACTACTTCCGCGCCAAGCGCCGCCTGTTCGAGATGCTGCCGCGCGACGCGCCGAGCCTCGTCAACCTCGACGACCCGCGCGGCGCCGCGCTGGTCGACGCCGGCGGCCGGCCGGTGACCTACGCGATCAATCGCGCCGCTGACGTCACCCCGGGCCCGCTGTCGTTTTCGCTCGACGGCCTGTCGTTCGACGTCCGCACGCCGCGCGGCACGCTGCAGGTCACCTCGAAGCTGGTCGGCCGGCCGAACGTCTACAACATTCTGGCCGCGGTCTCGGCGGCGGCGGCGCTCGACGTGCCGTTCGACGCCATCGAAGCCGGCCTGCGGTCGCTCGAGGGCGTGCCGGGGCGATTTCAGGTCGTCTCCGACGCGAAGGACGAAGTCACGGTCATCGTCGACTACGCCCACACCGACGATGCGCTGCGCAACCTGCTCGAAACGGCGCGGCCGCTCGCGCCCGGGCGGCTGATCACCGTGTTCGGCTGCGGCGGCGATCGCGACCGCACCAAGCGGCCGCTGATGGGCGCGGTCGCGGGGCGCCTGAGCGATCTGATCGTGATCACGTCGGACAACCCGCGCAGCGAGGATCCGAACCGGATTATCGAGGAAGTCCGCCGCGGCATCACTCCCGACACGAAGCGCGAGAGCACGCTGCTGGCGATCGTCGACCGCAAGGCGGCGATCGGCAAGGCGATCGAGCTCGCGAAGTCCGGCGACGTCGTGCTGGTTGCCGGCAAGGGGCACGAGAAATATCAGGTGATCGGCACCCGCACGCTGCCGTTCGACGACGTCGCGGTGGCACGTGAAGCGCTGGCGCGCCGGCGCACCAAGTCGGGCGCCACGAAATGACGGCTGCAGGAACGCCGGCGCCGTCGAGACCTGGCGCGGGTGGCCCGGCCGCGCTGCCGCTGATTGCGGCGTGGGTTGCGGCGCAGATGGGCGGTGCGTTGACCGCGGGCGACGCGCGGCGCGAGTTCGGCGGCGTCTCGATCGACACGCGGACGCTGAAGGCCGGCGATCTCTACGTCGGCATCCGCGGCGAGCGGTTCGACGGCAGTGAATTCGCCGGCCGGGCGATCGACGCGGGTGCGACCGGGATCGTCGTGCCGCGCGGCTGGCATGCGACGGCCACAGGGCGAGCGAGCGCATCGGCCGAGCGCCCGGTGGTGATTGAAGTCGACGACACCACCGCGGCGCTGCAGGCGCTCGCGTCCGGCATTCGCCAGGAATCGGGCACGAAGGTGGTGGCGATTACCGGCAGCGCCGGTAAGACGACCACGAAGGAAGTGACGAGCGAGTTTCTCGAGGCGCGGTACCGCGTGGTCCGCAACCGCGGCAATTTCAACAATCACATCGGGCTGCCGCTGTCGCTGATCGACCTGCGGGAGCGGCCGGAGATTGCGGTCGTCGAACTGGGCATGAATCACGCCGGTGAGATCAGCACGCTGGTGCGCGTCGCCGCGCCTGACGTCCGCGTCTGGACCAACGTCGGCGAAGCGCATCTCGGCTTCTTCGCCTCGCTCGACGCCATCGCCGACGCCAAGGCGGAGATCCTCGAAGGCGCGACCGCCTCGACGGTGCTCGTCGCCAACGCGGACGATCCGCTGATTACCGCGCGCCTCGGGGCGTTCCGCGGCCGGGTCGTCACCTTCGGGATCGAGGGGGACTACGCGGACGTGCGCGCGAGCGCCGTCGTCGAGCGCGGCATCGAGGGCACCAGCGCGCGCGTCACCACGCGCCACGGAGCGGTCGAAATCACGACGCCGCTGATCGGCCGCGCCAACCTCGCGAACATTCTTGCCGCTGCCGCGGTCGCCGAGGAGTTCGGCGTGCCGCTCGAAAGCGTCGCAACCCGCGCCGCTCATCTTCGGCCGGCGGCGCATCGCGGTGAAATCGTGCGGCTGGCGGGCGGCGTGACCGTCGTCGACGACAGCTACAACGCCAATCCGACGGCGACGAAGCGGGCGCTCGACGTGCTCGCGAGCGGCACTGCCACGCGGCGGATCGCGGTCATCGGCGAGATGCTCGAGCTCGGCGAGCGATCGGCGGAGCTGCACGAGGGCGTCGGACGCGCGGCGTCGGCGTCGCGGGTCGACATCCTGCTTGCGGTCGGCGGCGCGCCGGCGAAGGCGTTGGCCGACGGCGCGCTCGCGGCGGGCATGCCCGCGTCCAGCGTGCACTACTTCACGACCAGCGACGAGGCCGCCGAGGCCGTCGTCGCGCTCGTGCGCCGCGGCGATCTGGTGCTCGTGAAGGGATCGCGCGGCGTCAAGACCGATCGCGTCGTCGATCGGCTCAAGACGGAGCGGGGCTGATGCTGTATCACCTCCTGTATCCGTTCCACACCCAGCTGTCGGTGCTGAACGTCACCCGCTACATCACGTTCCGCACCGCGGCGGCGACGCTCTCGGCGCTCGCGATCAGCCTCGCCTTCGGTCCCTGGCTGATCCGCACGCTGCGCGAGTTTCAGATCGGTCAGGTGATCCGCGCGGAGGGGCCGCAGTCGCATCGCCCCAAGGCGGGCACGCCGACCATGGGCGGACTGCTGATCCTGACCGCGGCGCTGGTGCCGACGCTGCTGTGGGCGGATCTCACCAACGCCTACGTCTGGATTGCGGTGCTGACGACCGCGGGCTTCGGCGGCATCGGCTTCGCCGACGACTACTTGAAGATCGTGCGGCGTTCGCACCACGGTCTGCTGCCGCGCTACAAGATGGGGCTGCAGATCATCATCGGCATCGCAGTCGGCGTCGTGCTCCTGATCCTTCAACACGAAGGGGTCTACAACACGCGCGTCGTGTTTCCGTTCTTCAAGCGGCTGATTCCGGATCTCGGCTACGGCTACCTGCTGTTCGCGACCTTCGTGCTCGTCGCCGAGTCGAACGCGGTCAACCTCACCGACGGACTCGACGGCCTGGCGATCAGCGTGTTCGCGATTGCGGCCGCGGCCTATACCGCGCTGGCGTACGTCACCGGCCATCGGGTGTTCGCCGATTACCTGCTGCTGGTGCGGTTCCCGCAAGCCGCCGAGCTGACGGTGTTCTGCGGCTCGCTGGTCGGCGCGTCGCTCGGGTTCCTTTGGTACAACTCGTACCCGGCTGAAATCTTCATGGGCGACGTCGGATCGCTGGCGCTCGGCGCCGCGCTCGGCATCGTCGCGATTCTGATCAAGCAGGAACTGCTGCTGCCGATCGTCGGCGGGGTGTTCGTGCTCGAAGCGCTGTCGGTCGTCGTCCAGGTCGGCTACTTCAAGGCGACCGGCGGGCAGCGCGTCTTCCGGATGGCGCCGCTGCACCACCATTTCGAGCTGAGCGGATGGAGCGAGCCGAAGGTGATCACACGTTTCGTGATCGTCGGCATCATCTTCGCCCTTTTCAGCCTCGCGACGTTGAAGCTTCGCTGAAGGGATTGAGGATCAGGGGTTTGGGATTCGACGTGCAGGACAAACGCGTGACCGTCGCTGGTGCGGCGAGAAGCGGGCTGGCGGCCGCCGAACTGCTGGCGCGCCGCGGCGCCCGCGTCACGCTGTCCGATGCGCGGCCGGCGCTGCCGGACGCGGATCGACTGCGGAGCCTGGGCATCGCGCTCGAGCTCGGCGGCCATACGCGCGCCACATTCACGTCAGCGGACCTCGTCGTCCTCAGCCCGGGCGTGCCGCCGGAACAGGAGGCGGTCCAGGCGGCGCGCGACCGCGGAGTGCCGGTGATTGCCGAGATCGAGCTGGCGTCGCGCTGGCTGCTCGGGCGCGTGATCGCGATCACCGGGACGAAAGGCAAGTCGACGACGACCGCGCTGACCGGACGAATGCTCGAAGCGGCGGGATTCAAGGTGACGGTCGGCGGCAACATCGGATCGCCGCTGAGCGCGCAGGTCTCCGAATCGACGCCGGACACGTTCCACGTCGTCGAGACGAGCAGCTTTCAGCTGGAGCAGATCGACACCTTCCATCCCTGGATCGCGGTGATGCTCAACTTTTCGCCCGACCATCTGGATCGCCACCCCGATGTCGCGGCGTACGGCGCGGCCAAGGCCCGGATCTTCGAAAACCAGAACGCGGCCGATTTCGCCGTGATTAACGCCGACGATCCGGCGGTGCTGGAGCTGGCCCGTCGCGGCCGGGCGACGGCGCGGCGGTTTTCCCTCGCCGGCGCGATCGACCGCGGCACCGTCGTCGAGGACGGATGGATCGTCGAGCGGCACAGCGATATCGCCCGGCGACTGGTGCCGATCGATGCGATCCACCTGTTGGGTCCCCATCTGGTAAACGACGTCTTGGCGGCGGCCACGGTTGGCGCGATCGCCGGCGCGGCGCCGGAGGCGATGACCGCCGCGGTGGACGCGTTTCGCGGCCTCGAGCACGCGATGGAGCTGGTCGCCGACATCGATGGCGTCCGTTTCGTCAACGATTCGAAGGCGACCAACGTCGAGTCCGCCCTGAAATCGATTGAAAGCTTCGACTGCGATCTCGTGCCGATCATGGGCGGCCGGTACAAAGGCGGCGATCTGCGGCTGCTGCGCGAGCCGCTGAAGGCGCGCGCCAGGGCGCTGGTCGCGATCGGCGAGGCGGCGCCGCTGCTGCGCGACGCGCTCGGCGACGTGTTGCCGGTGGAACACGCGGACAGTTTCGCGGCCGCGATCGCGCGGGCGCACGAGCTCGCGAAACCCTCAGGCGTGGTGCTGCTCGCGCCGGCCTGCTCGAGCTTCGACATGTTCCGCGACTACGCGGATAGGGGGCGGCGCTTCAAGGACGAGGTGCGGCGCCTCCAGAGCCATGCAAAGGGTTTGATCTGATGCATTGAGCGGTGAACAGTCGTCAGTCGGTTCTCGCGGTGGAGGACTGACTGCTGGGAACCCAGGTTGCCCCGATCTGGGAAGTTGGTGCCTCGGCCCGATGCCGACTGATGACTGTTGACCGCTCACGGCGATCGTTTTCCGACTCGGGAAGTATTTCGGGCGAAGTGGAGCTGGGCTTTAGAGCGCATGGCGAGAAAACTCAAATCCGACAAAGTGCTGTTCATCGCGACCCTGCTCCTGGTCGCCTTGAGCGTCGTCATGGTCTACAGCGCGTCGGCGCCGATGGCGCTGGACCGTTACGGCCGCGCGACCCGGTTCCTGACGACGCAGGCGATGTGGGCGGTGCTCGGCATCGCGATGCTGACCGTCGTGATGCGCATCGACTATCGCTACTACCGCGAGCCACTGTTCATCTGGGCCGGTCTGGCGTTCGTCGGTTTCGCGTTGATCGCGGTTTATTTCCGGGCGCCGGTGAACGGGGCGCGCCGCTGGTTCGGGGTCGGCGGCATCGGCGTGCAGCCGTCGGAGCTGGCGAAGCTGGTCGCGATCTTCTTCATCGCGGCGCTGCTCGAACGGCGGATGCACCGGATCGATGACGTCAAGTATTCGCTGGTGCCGATCGCCGTCGTCGTGCTCAGCCTGGTGGCGTTGATCCTGCCGGAGCCGGACTTCGGCACCTCGATGGCGATCCTGATGATCACCGCGGTCATGATCTTCGCGGCCGGGCTCAATTGGCGCTACATCGTCGGCGTCGCGCTCGTCGGGTTGCCGGCGATCTACATCGTCGTGATGGGGTCGGCCTACCGGCGCCGGCGCACGCTTGCGTTCCTCAATCCGTGGGACGACCCGCTCGGCGACGGGTTCCAGATCATCCAGTCGCTGATCGCGATCGGGACCGGCGGCGTGTGGGGCAAGGGGTTGATGAACGGCGTGCAGAAGCTGTTCTATCTGCCCGAGCCGCACACCGACTTCATCTATTCGGTGATCTCCGAGGAGCTCGGTCTGATCGGCGCGACCGCGGTCGTGATCTGCTTCTGCGTCGTGACGTGGCGCGGTTTTCGCGTGTCGCTCCGCGCGCCCGACACCTTCGGATCGTTTCTCGCGCTCGGGCTGACAACGATGGTCGCGGTCCAGGCGTTCGTGAACATCAGCGTGGTGCTCGGTCTGATGCCGACCAAAGGCATCCCGCTGCCGTTCGTCAGCGCCGGCGGATCGTCGCTGCTGATCAACCTCGTCGGGATGGGCATTCTGCTCAACGTGTCGCAGCATGCGTCGACCGAGGCATGACGGATGGCTGCACCTCTGCGCGTGGTGATGGCGGGCGGCGGCACCGGCGGGCACCTCTATCCGGGACTCGCGGTGGCGCGCGAGCTGCTCGCGCGGCGGCCGGACGCCGAAGTGTCGTTCGCGGGCACGGCCCGCGGGATCGAAGCGCGGGTCATCCCGCGGGAAGGGTTTCCGCTCGATCTGATCCGCAGCAGCGGCGTGAAGGGCAAGTCGGTGCTCGACCGGGCGCGCGGCGCGGCGCTGGTGCCGGTCGGTCTCGCGGATGGTTGGCGAATCGTCTCGGCGCGGCGCCCGTCGCTCGTGATCGGCGTCGGCGGTTACAGCTCGGGTCCGGTCGTGATCGTCGCGGCGGTGCGCGGGGTGGCGACGATGCTGCTCGAGCAGAACGCGGTGCCGGGCCTGACCAATCGGGTGCTCTCGCGGTTCGTGGATGCGGCGGCGGTGACGTTCGATTCGACGCAGGCGTTTTTCGGAGCGAAGGCGTTCGTCAGCGGTAACCCGGTCCGGCCGGAGTTTTTCGCGGCGTCCGGACCTCATCAGGAGCCGGTGCTTGATGACCAGACTTCCGTCACGCGAGTCTTAATCTTTGGCGGCTCTCAGGGCGCGCACGCGATCAACGTGGCCATGGTGGAGGCAGCACCGCAGCTGGCGGCCGGCGGTGCCGCTCTTCGTCTCGTCCATCAGACGGGAGAACGAGATGTGGAGATGGTCCGCGCCGCCTACCGGGAGGCGGGGCTTCAGGCCGAGGTCGAGCCGTTCCTCTACGACATGGGACGGCAGCTCGGACAAGCGGACGTAGTCGTTTCGCGCGCCGGCGCGACGACGCTGGCGGAGATCACCGCGGCGGGGAAGGCGGCGGTGCTGATTCCGCTGCCGACCGCGACCGACGATCATCAGCGCAAGAACGCCGAGGCGCTGTCGAACGTCGGCGCGGCCGAACTGCTGCTGCAGCAGGATCTGACCGGGCCGGTGCTGGCGCAACGCGTGCTGGCACTCGCTGCCGATGCCGATCGGCGCGAGCGGATGTCAGCAGCGGCGCGATCGCTGGCGCGGCCGGACGCAGCCAGGCTGATCGTGGACCGGGCGCTGGAGCTGGCGGCGCGATGAAGCGCTGGGGACTCGGCGCTCACGGCTCGGTATGGGCTCGGCCGTGCTAGGCCGGACGCGGCACGTGCATTTCGTCGGCATCGGCGGGATTGGGATGAGCGGTATCGCCGAACTGCTCGCGAATCTCGGGTACGTGGTCAGCGGATCCGACGCGAAGCGATCCGCGGTGACCGCGCGGTTGGAGACGCTCGGCATTCGCGTCGACGGCGGCCACGACGCGGCCCACGTCGGCGACGCCGACGTGGTGGTGATTTCGTCGGCGGTGCGGCCGTCGAATCCGGAGGTGGTCGAAGCGGCGAGGCGGCAGGTGCCGGTGATCCCGCGGGCCGAGATGCTCGCCGAGCTGATGCGTCTCCGCTTTTCGATCGCGGTCGCCGGCGCGCATGGCAAGACGACGACGACCTCGATGATTGCGCTGGTGCTCGAGCGGGCCGGGCTCGATCCGACCGCGGTGATCGGCGGCCGGCTGAGCGCCTTCGGCAGCAACGCGCGGCTCGGGCAGGGCGAGTTCATGGTCGCCGAGGCGGACGAAAGCGATCGATCGTTTCTGAAACTGTTTCCCACGATTGCGGTGATTACGAACATCGACCACGAGCATCTGGAGAATTACGGCGGCTTCGAAGACCTGCAGCAGGCCTTCGTCGACTTCGCCAACAAGGCGCCGTTCTACGGCGGCGTGGTCGCGTGCCTGGACGACGCCAACCTGGCGCCGCTGCTGCCGCGGATGACGCGGCGCGTGACGACCTACGGGCTCGACTCGGACGCCGCCGATGTGCTCGCGACCGACGTCGTGATGGCACCGATGAGCGTGACCGCGACGGTGAAGCGGCGCGCCCGCGGTTCGACGAGCTCACCAGAAGGCCGCGCGATGCTGCCGCCGGCCGGCGATCGACGGCAGGCGCTGGTGACGCTCGGCACGCTGACGCTGGCGGTCCCCGGCCGCCACAACCTGTTGAACGCGCTGGCCGCGGTCGCCGTCGGCATGGAGCTCGGCCTGTCGTTCGAGCGCGTTGCCGCCGGTCTCAAGGATTTCCGCGGCGCCGAACGGCGCTTCGACGTCCGCGGCGAGCCGAATGGCATCCTCGTCGTCGACGATTACGGCCACCACCCCACGGAGATTGCGGCGGTCCTCGCCGCCGCCCGCTCGCTCGGCCGCCGCATCGTCGTTGCGTTCCAGCCGCATCGCTATTCGCGGACTGGATCGCTGATGGAGGCGTTCGGTCCGGCGCTGGCGGGCGCCGACCACATCGTGTTGACCGACATCTATTCGGCCGGAGAGGAACCGGTCGCCGGCGTCACGCTCGAGACGCTCGGCGCCGCGATTCGGCAATCGGTCACGGTGCCGGTGGATCTGGTTCAGAAGCTGGACGACGTGGTCGGCGCAATCGTCCGCGCCGTCAAGCCGGGGGACGTCGTGATCACCCTGGGGGCCGGATCGATCGGCACGGTGCCGGATCGGTTGGTTGCGGCGCTGGGCGCGGCAGGCTCCGCAACGGCAACGGGGGACCGCCGATGAGCGCCGTTGCAGCGCAGACCGATCGCCGCTTCCGCCGGGCGCACGTCAAGCCGGCGCGTCGGCGCCGCAGCTGGCAGGCGCTGGCGAAGCCGCTGCTGATCTGGACCGCCTTCATGGGCCTGCTCGCCTACGGCGTGTACCGCGCTTCCGCGGTTGCGGCGCACGCCCACATGCTGCAGGTCGAAAAAATTACGGTCCGCGGCAACGAGCGGCTGTCGAAGGGGGAAGTGCTCGCCGTCCTCAACGGCCTGCGCGGCGAGAACCTGATGTGGACCGACCTCGATCGCTGGCGCACACGGCTGACCGCGTCGCCGTGGGTGCGCGACGCGGCGCTGCGCCGGTCGCTGCCGTCGACCGTCGACGTGGTGATTTCCGAACGGCAGCCGATCGGCATCGGCCGGATCAGCGCGGACATGTATCTCGTCGACGAGCGCGGCGTGATCATCGACCAGTACGGACCGCAGTACGCCGATCTCGATCTGCCGATCATCGACGGCCTCTCCGCGGCGCCGGCGGTCGGCGGATCGCTGCCCGACGATGGACGGGCGGATCTTGCGGCGCGGGTGATCGCGGCGGTGCGGTCGAAGCCGGCAATCGCACGGCGGCTGTCGCAGGTCGACGTCTCGGACCTGCACAACGCGTCGGTGATCCTCAGCGGCGACCACGCGGTGATTCACCTCGGCGAAGATCAGTTTCTGACGCGGCTGCAGTCGTACGTGGATCTGGCGCCGACGCTGCGCGAGCGGGTCGCCGACATCGACTCGGTCGACCTGCGCTTCGACGACCGCATCTACGTCAGGCCGACCAAGGGGAGCTCGAAAGTACAAGTTAGAAGTAAGAAGGAAGAAGTAAGAAGTAGGAAGTAAGAAGTAGGAAGTAAGAAGTGCAGGCTTCAGGCCTGCCCTGGGAGAGCTGATTGGCGCGAAAAGAAAGATACCTGGTCGGGCTCGACGTCGGCACGTCGAAGGTGACGGCGGTGGTCGGCGAAATGGTGGACGGCGACAGCGTCGACATCGTCGGCCTCGGCGTGGCCGAGTCGCGTGGCATTCGCCGAGGGGTGGTCGTCAATCTCGAGGCCGCGGTCGACTCGATCAAGAAGGCGATCGAGGAAGCCGAGCTGATGGCCGGCGTCGAGATCGACTCGGTGCATCTGGCGCTGTCCGGCCCGCACATCAAGGGGTTCAACAGCCGCGGGGTGATCG
>JAOBWF010000065.1 GCA_025463215.1 Acidobacteriota bacterium
GGAACCGGCACCGGAGGAAGCGCGGCATCTGCGCCACGAACACGTCGTACTCCGCAAACCGCCCCCGCGAGGTATAGAGCAGCGCCGTGCCGTTGGCCACGCATTCCGACACGATCCCGTAGCCAGGCTTGCTGACGACCACGTCGGCGGCGGCGACGAGGTCCTGGTAGAGCAATCCGGCGGGCGGCTGCTGCGGCGGATCGATGACGGTGAACCGATCGTCCGCGCGCAGCGCGTCGATCGGCAGATCGGCGCCATAGCCGCCGAACGACGGCAGCACGACCGGTCGATCGGACGGCCATCCCAGGAGCCGGCGCGTCTCGCGCCGATCGCGCGTCGACTGCCGGGCGATGAACGGGATGTCGCGGGTCACGGTCGCCATCGGATCGAAGCCGCCATGCAGCGGCAGCCGCAGCGCGCGCGTCGCGCTCGCGTAGGCGCGGCGAATCGTTGGCATGACGCCCGGCGCCAGTCGATCGAACGCGGGATAGATGCTGTAAATCCAGTCCCATGTGAAGTTGGCGATCGCGAGCGACGGGACGCCCGCGCGTTCGGCCGCCGCGAAGGCGAGCGGCGGCACGTCGCCGATCACGAGGTCGGCGCCGACACCGCGGATCATCGCTGCTTCGGTCGCGACCCGGCGCTCGAAGTTGGCGTAGAACCGGGCGGCGTGGCGGGCGGTTTCGTCCTCGTCGAGATGCAGGCTGCCCACCTGGACGACGCCGGTGTCGGTGTCGAACGTCTGCACCGCGATCGAGGCGCCCGCGAGCGGCGCAAACAGCCAGCGCGGCGCCGACGTCCGCACGATGACCCGGATCTCCGGGCGCTGGGCGATGAGATGACGGATCAGCTCGATGTCGCGTGAGGCGTGCCCGAACCCATGGCCCGAGACATAGAAGACGATGAGCATCGTTACGTGCTGACGGCGGGCTGCGGTGGCAGCGCGACCTCGAGTGCCTCTTCCAGGGTCGCGACCGGCACGAAGCGCATCGTGTCGCGGACGTCGGCCGGCAGTTCGGCGAGGTCGGACGCGTTGAGTGCCGGAAGGATGAAGGTCTTGATGCCGTGGCGGCGCGCTGCCAGCGCCTTCTCGCGGATGCCGCCGACTGGCAGCACCAGGCCGCTCAGCGTAATCTCGCCGGTCATCGCCACGTCGTCTTTGATCCGCTGGTTCTTCAGCGCCGATACAATCGCGGTCGCCATGGTCACCCCGGCGGACGGACCGTCCTTCGGAATCGCGCCCGCGGGCACGTGGATGTGGAGATCGTGCGTATTGAGGAAGTCGGACGCGACCCCGAGCTCCGTCGTGATCGAGCGGATGTGGCTGACCGCGGCGCGGGCCGATTCCTGCATGACGTTGCCGAGCTGTCCGGTGAGCGTGATGTTGCCATGCCCGGCGGGCAGGAGGCTCGCTTCGATGAACAACACGTCGCCGCCGCTCTCGGTCCAGGCAACGCCGGTCGCGACTCCGGGGCGTGACACCCGGAACGCGACCTCGTCGTGGATCTTCGGCGGCCCGAGATACTCGGGGACGCTGGCAGCGGTGACCGCATACCGCGCCGCCGCGGCCCCCTCGGCGTCGAGACCGGCGACCCGCGCGGCGATCTTGCGCGCGACCCCGCCAATCTGCCGCTCCAGGTTGCGCACCCCGGCTTCGCGGGTGTACTGCGCGATCATCCGCCGCACCGCGGCGTCCTCGATCGCGATGTGCTCGGCGGACAGGCCGTGCTCGTCGAGCTGCCGCGGGACCAGATACTGGCGGGCGATGTGGACCTTCTCCTCCTCGGTGTAGCCGGCGAGCGAAATGATCTCCATGCGATCGAGCAGCGCCGGGTGGATCGTACCCAGCTGGTTTGCCGTCGCGATGAACAGGACGCGCGACAGGTCGATGTTGATCTCGAGGTAGTGGTCGCGGAAGGAATGGTTCTGCGACGGATCGAGCACTTCCAGAAGCGCCGCCGCCGGATCGCCCTGGAACCCACCGGTCGTGATCTTGTCGATCTCGTCGAGCATGAACACCGGATTCATCGCGCCCGCCTGTTTCAGCGCCTGGACGATGCGCCCAGGGATGGCGCCGATGTAGGTGCGGCGGTGCCCGCGGATTTCGGCCTCGTCGCGGACGCCGCCGAGCGAGATGCGCACGAACTTGCGGTTCATCGCGCGCGCGATCGACTGGCCGAGCGACGTCTTGCCGACGCCGGGCGGGCCGACGAAGCAGAGGATCGGCCCCTTGATCTGGCCGCCGGACTGCCGCGACTTCAGCTTCTGCACCGCGAGGTACTCGACGATGCGCTCCTTGACCTTGTCGAGATCGTAGTGGTCCTGATCGAGCACCTGCCGCGCCGCGATCGGATCGAGCCGATCGTCGGTCGTCACCGACCACGGCACGTCGAGCACCCAGTCGAAATAGGTGCGGATCATCTGATACTCGGGCGAGGCCGCCGGCATCCGCGCCAGGCGCTCGATCTCCTTCTCGGCGACCGCGGCGACCGCCTCCGGCAGCGTCGCGGCGGCCAGCCGGGCGCGCAGCTCGCCGATCTCCGTCTTCTCGCCCTCGCCGAGCTCGTCCTGGATCGCCTTCAACTGCTGGCGCAGGTAGTACTGCCGCTGCGCGTCGGTCATCTCCTGCTGCGCCGTCGACTCGATCTTGCTCTTCATCTCGAGCAGCGCGATTTCGCGGCCGAGCGCGGTCGATACCGCTTCGAGCTTGGCGGTCAGGCTGTTGTGCTCGAGGATCTGCTGCTTCTCCTCCGCCTTCATGTCGAGCAGGCTCGACAGCAGGTAGGCGAGCCGCAGCGGATCGTCGATGCCGGCCACCAGTCCGCGCAGTTCCTGCGACAGGCCGGTGGCGAGCGACAGCGCCCGTTCGATCAGCTCGTGGAGACGGCGGACGTAGGCGTCGATCTCCAGCGAGGTGTCGGTGAGCTCCGGGGCGGGGGAGACCGTCGCCCTCAGCGCCGTGCCGGTTCTGGTGACGAGGTCGGCGCGCGCCCGCATCAGCCCTTCGACGATGATGTGCGCGCCGCCGTTCGGCACTTTCGCCATCTGCCGGATCGCGGCGACGGTGCCGATGGTGTGAAGGTCGGCGGCCTCGGGCTCGTCCTTGTCGTTGATCTGCAGCGTCAGAAACAGCAGCCGATCCCCGGCCAGCGCGCGGTTCAGCGTGTCGATCGACACCGCCCGGTTGACGGCGAGCGACTGAATCGTCTGCGGGAGGACCACGGTCTGGCGCAGCGCGAGGACCGGCAGTTCGCTCGGATAGGTGCGTTCGGGTTCGGTCGCCATGTGCACGTCGAGGATGGCATGAGGAGCCAGTTCGCTCAAAGGACGATCTGGCCGGCGCGACCTGTTATGATCCAGCCATGTCGCTCGACGAACGGGACTTCTTCAACAGCAAGAGTGAGACGCGGACCGACAAGCTGAGCTGTCCGCGCTGCAAGCGCGTCAATGAATATCAGATGCGCTGGGTGGTGAATACCAAGAAGGATCGGTTGCCCGGCGGCGCCGACGAGCGCGACCGCGCGCTCTACGCCAAGCTGCGCGACTACATGGTCCGCGTCGACGATGCCGTGACGTGCAAAACCTGCGGCAAGAAGTTCGACATCCCCTCGCAGCACTCGATGGTGTTCATCGAGAAAGGCGGCGGCGCCGAGAAGGTGTACACCGGCGGCGACGACGAGGATTCGAAATTCAATAGATGAACGGGATCAGGCGCCATTTCACGGCGCGCATGTAGCGCGCGTAGTCGTCGCCGAAGCTGCCGCGCAGCGACCGTTCTTCCCACGGAATCGCGACCACGAGATACAGCGTGGTGACGGCCGCGAACGTCAGGCGGTCGCCGGTCATGTGCGGCGTGCCGAACACCATCAGCAGCCAGCCGAGATAGAGCGGGTGACGGACCCAGTGATACGGTCCGGTGACCTGCAGCCCCTCGCTCTCGGCTGCCGGCCGGATCCCTGCGAGCTCGAGCGGATCGATGCGCGCGACGCCGCGCCAGGTCAGCACCAGCCCGGCCAGCTGGACGACCATCAGCGTGATCGCGATCACGCCGTCAGTTCTGTAGAGCTCGCCGCCGACGGTCGCCCACGCGGTGCAGACGACGATCAGCAGCACGCTGGCCACCCACACGTAGGTCGATCGCACGAGCGCCTGCGGCACGTGACGGGCGAGCCACGCCTTGACCGGCTCGCGCGCGAACAGACTGTGATGGCAGGCGAACAGCGTGATGAGCGCCGCGTCCACGGCGATCGGCGCCCACCCGGCGAATCCGGCGGGGCGGGCCATCACGACGAGGAAGGTCCACGCCGTGACGCCGAGTGCGGTTGCGAACAGCGCGCCGCCGAGCCAGACGAGTACACGGGCTCCCATGTGACGGATACTATACGTCCATGCCTCCGGCGGGCTCAGCACGCATCGTCATCTCCGGAATCGGCGCGGTGTCGCCGTTCGGCGTCGGCCGCGAGCGCTTCTGGGATCACGTCAGTCGCGGCTGCAGCGGCACGCGCGCGATCACGGAGTTCGACGCGTCGGAGTTCAGCTGCCAGGTCGCGGCGCCGGTGTCCGGGGTCACCATCGACGATGTGCCGGCGATGGCCGGCGACGACATGTGGGATGAGGACTACCGCGCCGATCCGAAGCGCTACTCGCGCACGGCGCTGATCGCCGTGATCGCGGCGCGCGAAGCGTGGACCGACGCCGGGCTGCGGATCGGCGAACCGAATGCCGGCGTCGTGATCGGCAGCGGCGGCGGCGGCATCGACGTCGGCGAGCGGAACTATCACGACTTCTTCCTCGAGCGCGGCAAGAAGGTGACGCCGTATGCGATCCCGGTGTCGATCGTCGGGATGCTATCCAGCGAAATCTCGATCTCGCTGCGTCTGCGCGGCGTCAGCCACGTGCTGTCGTGCGGCTGCACGAGCTCGACCGACGCGATCGGTTATGCCGCCGGCCTGCTGCGATCGGGCGAAGCGGACGTCGTTCTGTCGGGCGGCGCCGACGCGTGCGTCACGCCGGGGATGATCTTCGGCTTCTCGCGGATGAAGGCGCTGTCGATCGCGTACAACGATCGCCCGGCCGAAGCGTCGCGGCCGTTCGACAGGGGGCGTGACGGCTTCGTCCTCGGCGAGGGGGCATGGATGCTCGTGCTCGAGCGCGAAGATCGCGCGCGGGCGCGCGGTGCGACGATCTACGCGTCGATCGACGGCTATGGCTCGACCTGCGACGCGTATCACCGCGTCCAGATGGCGCCGGCCGGCGAGGAGATCGTCCGCGCCATGACGCTGGCGATCGAGCGCGCCGGGCGTGCGCCCGAAGAGATCGGCTATGTCAATTTTCACGGCACGTCGACGCTGCTGAACGACGCGGTTGAATCGCGCTGCGTGCGGCAGATGTTCGGTGCGCATGCCGGCCGGCTCGCCGGCTCCTCGGTCAAGTCGATGATCGGCCACCCGCAGGGCGCGAGCGGCGCGGCCGGCGTCGTCACCGCGGCGCTGGCGCTGCAGCGCGGCTTCCTGCCGCCGACGATTAACCTGCGCGATGCGGATCCCGCGTGCGACCTCGACGTCATCCCGAACCAGGGGCGCGCGGCGAGTGTCGATGCGGCGCTGTGCAACTGCCTCGGGTTCGGATCGAAGAACAGCGCGATCGTCATCGGCCGCGCGTAATCCGGTATCGGCGAATAGGTCATCGGGTAATCGGGTAATCGGGTGATTGATTGCTGGATTGAGCGGCCGATGGTTCAACCGATTTCCCGAATCGCCAATTTTCCGATGACCCGATGCTTGATGTATTGATTGTCGGCGCCGGGCCGGCCGGGTCGGTGGCCGGCGCGGTCCTCGCGCGCGCCGGGGCTCGCGTCCGCATCGTCGATCGCGCAGCGTTTCCGCGAGACAAACTGTGCGGCGACACGGTCAATCCCGGCACGCTGGCACGACTGCGCGCGCTCGATCTCGCCGGCGGGATTGAGGAGCACAGCCTGCGCATCGGCGGCATGCGCGTGACTGGCGAACGGGGCGTCGCGATCGAAGGGCGGTATCCCGCGGGACTGTCGGGACGCGCGATCACGCGTCGTGAATTGGACTGGCTGCTGCTGCAGCAGGCGATCGCCGCCGGGTGTCAATTCGATCCGGGCGTCGCGGTGCGCGGCGCGATGGTGACGCAACAGGGCGCGGCGCGCTCGGTCGCCGGCGCGATTGTCGGGGGTAACGGACACGAGTCGCGCATCGACGCCCGGGTCACGATTGCCGCGGACGGCCGTCATTCGACGATCGCCTTCGGCCTCGGGCTCGCGCATCATCCGCGCCGGCCGCGGCGCTGGGCCATCGGCGCCTATTTCGAGAATTTCATGCCAGCCGGGGTCAGGATAGGGTCAGGCTGGGGTCGGACTGGGGCCGGGTTAGGGTCAGGCCCCGACCAGACCGGGGCCGGATTGGGGTCAGGCCCGGGTCAGAATGGGGTCGGGTTGGGGTCAGACCCCGATCAGGCCCCCGGGTTCGGCGAGATGCACGTGCGGCGGGGGCATTACATCGGCATCGCGCCGCTCCGTGGGGGACTGACCAACGTGTGTCTCGTGAAGCCGTCGTTTGCCGGCGACGCGACGCTCGGTCATCCAGCCGTGCTGCTGACGAGCGCGCTGGCGGCCGATCCGGCACTCCGCGACCGCGCCGCGGCGGCGCGACTCATCGGTTCCCCGGTCGTGCTCGGGCCACTCGCCGTCGACGTCCGTCACGAAGCAATAGACGGCCTGCTCCTCGCCGGCGATGCCGCCGGTTTCATCGACCCCATCACCGGCGACGGCCTGCGGTTCGCGACGCACGGCGCGGAGCTCGCCGCGGCATCGGCCCTCCAGGCGCTCGAGCACGGCTGGACCGGCGTCCACCATCAGCTCGCTCGCGCACGGCGGCACGCGTTCGCGGCGAAATGGGCGTTCAACCGCGGCCTCCGTGCGCTCGTCGCGTCGCCGTTGGGCGTCGACACCGCCGCCGTTGGCGCGCGCATTGCCCCTCCAATCCTCCGCGCGATGATTTCGCGCGCCGGTGACTGCTAACGCGGCCACACGACGCGCACAGGTGCGTACCTTACACACCTCTCCGCATTGAATCACGACGCCACGTCCCTGCCCGACCATTTACAAATGTGAAACGGCTCACCCTGGTGGCAAGGTTCGTGTAGTTCCGCCCGCGTCTCCCTTACGTTCTCTCGTAAATTCGAAAGTTGTTGGCGCGGCTCCGATCGAAAGTGTCAGAGCAGTAACAGCTTTGTAATCGACCGGTATCGGCCGTAGGTATGTCAGCCGATACGAGGATATACGTCCATGAAGCGATCTTTCATTCTCTTGACCTCACTACTCGCCGCGTTCGGCGTGACCGCCGCGTGCAGCGTGGAACGCTCGTCGAGCGTGCTCGGTCCGTCGGCCGCCGCCGCCGCGGCCGGCAAGACCTCGACCCCTTCTCTGCTCGGGACCTGGGTGGTGCAGGGGACGTCGACGACGGCGTCGGTCACCCCCGCTTCGTCGGCGAGCGCGCTGCCGGATTTTTCGAGCTGCGGCAACTTCACCTGGTCGGTCACGAGCCAGACCGCGACCGAGGCCTCGGGGCGATTCTCCGCGGAGTGCGCCACCGGACTGGTCCTCTCCGGTACCATCACGGGCAAGCTCGGTAACCCGGCAACGATCCCGATCGTCGTGACCGGGACACTCAATCGCGGCGCCGAGACGTGCGCCTTCTCCCTGAACGGTGACGGCACCCCGCTCGACAGCGTCACGTTCCATATCACCTACTCGGGCACGACCTGCCTTGGACCGCTGCAGGGCTCGAATACGCTGAGCCTCGCGCCCCATACGCCGGCGCCGAACGGATTCACCCTTGCCGGCACGATCACCGATGGCACCTCGGGAGGAATTCTGCCCGGGATCACCGTCAGCGGCGGCGGTGTGACGGTTCAGAGCGACGGCGCCGGTCATTACGAACTGACGAGTCTGCCCGGCACGGCGGTGACGGTGACGATCTCAGCGGTCGGTTACATCACCCAATCGAACACAGTGACGCTCGGTGGAAATGCGGTGATGGACGTGGTCATGCCGCGGGTTGCACCGTCGGCGCCCGCTCCCGCGCCGATTCCGAGCAGCGGCGATCAGATCGACATGCACTCGGTGATCGTGCG
>JAOBWF010000118.1 GCA_025463215.1 Acidobacteriota bacterium
ACGTCACTGCGCGTCCGGACGGCGCCGGCATCATCCCGTCGCTGCACGCCAACGGCGGCCTGTGGACCAGAGGCGCGATCGTCGGCTGGTGGGACGTGTCGCTGATGCTCGTCTGCGGCGGCATCCCGTGGAACTGTTACTTTCAGCGCGTCCTGTCGTGCCGGACGCCGAAGGACGCGCGCGGCATGTCGGCGCTCGCCGGCGTGTTGACGATTGCGTTCACCGTCCCGCCGCTGCTGATGGGCATCGCGGCGTTCGCGTATCCATGGCCGGCCGATCTCCTCGCCCGTCTCCAGGCGACACCGGCCGATGCGATGCCGCTGCTGTTCGCGAGGGCGGTGCCGCCGGTGGTCGGCCTGCTCGGCCTGGCGGCAATCATCGGTGCGGTGACGTCCAGCTTCAGTTCGTCGATCCTCTCGGCCGGATCGATGTTGAGCTGGAACTGTCTCAAGCGGCTGGTGTGGCCGTCGCTGTCGGTGCCGCAGATGAAGCGCGTCATCCGATCGTCGATCCTGTTGTTCGGTGCGATGGCCACGGTGCTCGCGCTCAAGGTGCAAAGCGTGCAGGCGCTGTGGTTCTTCACGAGCGATCTCGTGTTCGTCCTGCTCTTCCCGCAGTTGATTGCCGCCCTGTTCGATACCAAAGCGAACCGGACAGGATCGATCGCGGCATTCGCGGTGTCGCTGGTGCTCAGAGTCGGCGGCGGCGAGCCGCTGCTCGGGCTGCCCGCGTGGCTCCCGTATCCCGAGGCGATGCCGTTCAGGACGATTGCCGCGCTCGCCGGGCTCGTCCTGCTGCCGCTCGTATCCCGCGCGACCGCGCGCTGGGACGCGCCGCGCCCACTGCGCAACCCCTCGGCGGAGCTCGGGGCAGGGCGGTCGCAGCAGCGCGACGGCTTCAGCCGGGCAACATGACGATCGTCGCGTGGCTGGTGCATCTCTACACCGCGCTCGGCCTGGTGTGCGCGGCGGGCATGGCCGTGCTGATCGTCAACGGCGGCGGCGCTTCGTTCCGCGCGGCGTTCTTGCTGATGATGGTCGCGACCGCAATCGATGCGACCGATGGCTGGCTGGCGCGCAAGGCGCGGGTCAAGCAGGTGCTGCCCGGGTTCGACGGCAGCGCGCTCGACAACCTGATCGACTTTCAGACCTACGTGGCGATGCCGCTGCTCCTGCTGTGGCGGGCGCAACTGCTTCCGGACGCCACCGCGTGGCTCCTGCTGCTGCCGCTGCTCGCCGCCGCGTACGGGTTCTCGCAGGTCCACGCCAAAACGGACGACGGCTTCTTCCTGGGATTCCCGTCGTACTGGAACATCGTCGCCTACTACCTGTTCGTCCTGCATCCCGCGGCGTGGGTGTCGGTCGCGGTGATCGTGAGCTGTTCGGTGCTGACGTTCGTCCCGACCACGTACCTGTACGCGACGCGGGGCGGGCCGTTCGCCAAACTGATCAACACCGGCTCCGCCGCGTGGTTCATGTCGCTCGGCCTCGTGCTGTACGGGCCGGAGCGGTACCGGCACCCGATCGCGCTCGTATCGCTCGCGTACCCCGTGGTGTATCTCTCGTTGTCGGCGGTCGTGACATTCACACGGTACAGAGGAAGGCGTCAGCCCTGCCTCTGAACGCGTGGAAGGATCGGACGATTGCCGCTGGCAAGCCGTCGCTCGTTCTGAAGCCGGCGAGACCTGTCGGGAAGCACCGGTTGAGCCACGAGGCGACGACCTGCCAGAGCCTTGTTACTGCACGACGATCGTGCCCACCATGCCCGGGTGGATCGTGCAGTGATACGTGAACGTCCCCGCCGTGCTCATCGTCACGGGCGAGCTGGTGGCGCCGGCGTTGATCGTGCCGGTCGCAAAGCGCGACGCGTCCTGCGTCGCGTCGTGAGTGGTGCTGTCGCCGTTCTTCCACGCGACCGTTTGGCCGGTGCGCATCGTCATCGGATTCGGCGTGTACGACTGCGCGCCGCGATCGCCGACCATCGTGATCGTGACGTCAGCGACGGCCGTCGGCGCCGACGGGCTCGAGCTGCCGCAGCCGGCGGCGCCGAGCGCGGTCAGCAATGCCACCGCGGCCAGCGCCGGGTTGAATCGAGAGGTCATGACTGTGCGAATCGCAAGCGGTGTGCCGCGGCGACACCGCCGGATCGTGCCCGAATGCGCCGGTTTCCGGCGCAGGCGCGCGGGCCGCGTTGACCATCCGCGTAAGCGATTACGCGATGCGCTCGATCGCCCGCGCGAAGGCGCCCGCCGCCAGCGGGTCCTGCCCGAGGTATAAGCTCGGCTCGACGAGCTCGACCTCCATCAGCACGAATGTCCCGGCGTCGGCGACAACATCGACCCTGGCGTACAGATATCCCGGCGCCTCCGCCGCCAGCAGTTCGCTCGCGGCGTCGATCAGCGACGCGGGCGGGTCGGTGCGGACAATGATCCCGCCGAGGCGCTCCTGGACGCGGAACTCGCCCGCCTTCGGCCGTTTGCCGACGCCGTGACTGAAGACGCCGCTGAAGAACATCAGCGAGATCTCGCCACTGGTTCGAATACCCGGGACGAGTGGCTGGACGACGACGTCGCCGCGCGCGAGCATCGAGTCGAGCACCGGTTGGTCCGACTCGGCGCGGTCGCGCGATGTCAGTTCGGTGGAGAAGCCGTCGGCAGAGATCGCCGGCTTGACGACCGCTTCGTCCCACCCGCGTGCTTCGAGCAGCGCGCGCAGATCGACGACCGACGCGCGATCGAGGATCGCCGCGGGCGGCGGGTTGAGGCGCGGATGCGACACGCGCGCGAGATACCGCTTGTCCGTGTTCCACCGCAGGATGCGAGCCGGATTCCACAACCGCACGCCACGCGTCTCCATCCGATCGATCCAGGCGTAAAACTCGGCGACGCGGTGATGGTAGTCCCATGTCGATCGCAGGACGACTGCGCCGTAGGCGAGCCAGTCGGCGTCGGGGTCGTCCCAGCAGATCGCATCGACGCGCAGTCCACGTTCGTCGAGTGCGGCGGCCGCACGCCGATCGTCTGCGTTCAGATCCGGCAGACCGCGGTACGTGACGAACGCGACCCGTACCCCGCTATTCAATGCGGACGCCGCGCTCGGAGATACGGGGGAAGCGGCTGAAGACGGCGGGATCGTGAACCGGCACCAGACAACGAGGCTCACTTGCGGGCGATGTCATCCGATCCTGTGTGCGCGGCCGCGCCGAGACGACAACAGACTGCGAGATCGCGCTCATCCTGCGCGGCTACCCGGCGTCCCTGAGCGCCCGCCGCAGCACTTTGCCCACCATCGTCTTCGGTAATTCCGGGCGGAACTCAATCGTACCCGGCACCTTGTACGGCGCCAGCTTCTCGCGGCAGAAGGCGCGCAGCTCGGCCTCCGACACGTTCTGGCCGGCGCGCAGCACGACCCACGCCTTGACCGCCTCGCCCTTGGTGGCGTCGCTCACCCCGGCGACGCCGACTTCCGCCACCGCCGGATGGCCGGCGATCGTTTCCTCGATCTCGCGCGGCCACACCTGGTAACCGCTGGTTTTGATCAGATCCTTCTTGCGATCGACGATGAACAGGTAGCCGTCCTCGTCGAGATAGCCGAGGTCGCCGGTGTGCAGGAAGCGGCGCGCAACACCGCCGACGACGTGATCGCGGAGCACCATCGCGCTCTCGGCCGGCTGGTTCCAGTACCCCGTCATCAGCTGCGGCGCGGCAACGGCGATCTCGCCGACGTCCTTCACGCCCAGCTCGCGCGTCCCCGCGTCATCGTCGAAAATACGGACGGTGACGTCGGGCAGCGGCATCCCGACCGATCCCAGCTTGTTCTCGCCTTTCGCCGGGTTGACGCACAGCGCCATCATCGCCTCCGTCAGCGAATAGCCTTCGACGATGCGGGCACCGGTGAGCGCTTCGAAGCGGGTCTTGGTGTCGGCAAGCAGCGGCGCGGCGCCCGAGAAGCAGATGCGGATCGACTTGAAGTCGATCTTGCCCTGCTGCACCAGCGGATGGTTCAGCATCGCGATGTACAGCGTCGGCACGCCGTTGAAGAAGGTCGGTTTGACGCGGCGGATGTCCTTGAGCAGATCGGTCAAATCGCGCGGGTTCGGCACGAGCGCGATCGCGCAGCCGACGATGAAGGACAGCGACTGCACGCCGACGTTGCCGTAGACGTGAAACATCGGCAGCGGCAGGAACGTGACGTCGGCGGCGCCGCCTATCGCGGTCGCGTTCCACGTTCGAATCTGGATGCCGGCCATCACGTAGGCGCCGTGGGTGCCGAGCACCCCCTTGGGCGCGCCGGTCGTGCCGCCGCTCATCAGCAACACCGCGGGATCGGCGGCGTCTGGCAGCGCAGCGGTCGGCACTCGGCCGCGGTTGACGAGCAGCAGGTGCGCGAAATCGTGGTCACCCGGCCTGAGCGCGATGCGATCGCCGTCCTTCGACTCGCGGAACAGCGTGAACAGGACGCGGAGGACCGGCGGGAAGAACTCCTTGATGTTGGTGGCGATGACGCGGCGCACGCCGCATTTCGGCTGGATGTTCTTGACGCGGTGATAGAAGCGCGTCAGGGTCACCACCGTTTCGATCCCGTGCTCGCGCAGCGGACCCTCGAGCTCGTGCTCGGTGTAGATCGGGTTCAGCGGCGCGACAATGGCGCCGAGCTTCCAGGCGCCGAACTGGGCGATGAAGAACTGCGGGCAGTTCGGCAGCAGGAGGCCGACGCGATCACCGCGCTTGACGCCGAGCGAGGCGAACGCCGCCGCGCACGCGCTGCTCAGGCGATCGAGCTCGCCGTAGGTGACGGTGGCGCCCTTGAAGAGGAGCGCCGGACTGGTGGGTGCCGTGCGGGCGCGGTCGGCGACGTAGTCGATCAGCGTCCTGTCCGGATACGGCGCGAGCGTGGACGGAACGCCGGGATCGTAGTGGGCGAGCCAGGGCGCGGCCGGTGGCATTGGACGCGTGATTGTAGCGCGAAGGCCGGGTCACGCCGCGGCGCGCCGCTGAACGCGACGCGCTACAAGCCGGCAGCCGGCGCGAGCAGCATCATCAGCAGCGCCTTCTGGCCGTGCAGGCGGTTCTCGGCCTGGTCGAAGACGACCGATGCGTCCGACTCGAATACGTCCGCGGTCACTTCCTCGCCGCGATGCGCCGGCAGGCAGTGCATGAACAGGGCGCCCGGTTTGGCGAGCGACATCAGCTCCTCGTTGACCTGGTAGGGGCCGAAGATGCCGCGCCGCAGCTCGGCCTCTTGCTCCTGGCCCATCGACGTCCACGTATCGGTGTAGATCGCGTCGGCGCCGGCCACGGCGTCCGCGGCGTCGCTGAACAGGCGGAGCCGCGCGCCATGGCGCGCCACACTCGTGGCCTGCTGCACGACGGCGTGCGGCAGTTGATACGGCTCGGGGCTCGCGACGTGGACGTGGACGCCGAGCATCGCCGCGGCGTGCGCGAGCGAGGTCGCGACGTTGTTGCCGTCGCCGACGTAGGCGATCGTCCGGCCGCGCAGCTGGCCGAGCCGCTCCTGCAGCGTCAGGAAGTCGGCGATCGCCTGGCACGGATGCTCCTGATCGGTGAGCGCGTTGACGACGTGCAGGCGCCGGGCGGCGGCGGCGAACTCCTGCAGCACGTCCTGCGAGAACGTCCGAATGATGACCGCGTCGACCCAGCGTTCGAGGTTGCGCGCGACATCGCCGACCGGCTCGCGCCGGCCGAGCGCGACGTCCGCCTGCAGCGCCACCAGGTGGCCGCCGAGCTCGCGGATCGCGATCTCGAACGTCGTGCGCGTGCGCAGCGACGGCTTGTCGAACAGCATCGCGATGTGATGGCCATCGAGGATGTCGGCGGTCGGCGCGTGGCGGCCGAGCGACCGATCCGATTTCAGCTGCGCCGCCAGCTCCAGGCAGCGCTCGAGATCGGCGGCGTCGAAGTCCAGCACCGAGAGGAAATCCTTGCGGCGGGTGAGCGTCGTGTCTGCCATCGCTAGGTCCGATAATCCGCGTTGATGCGGACGTACTCCGCGCTCAGGTCGCAGGTCCAGACCCGCGACGCGGCGGTGCCGGAGCCGAGATCGACCCCGATGGTGAGGTCGGTGCCCTTCAGGTAGTCGGCGGCGGCCGCCGCCATCTCGTCGTGCGGCTGGCCGTCCTTGAACAGCACGATCGAACCCATGGTCACCGCGGCGCGCGACGCGTCGAACGCCACGCCGGCGCGGCCGGCGGCGCAGATCAGCCGGCCCCAGTTCGGATCGCCGCCATGGATGGCGGTCTTGACCAGCAGCGAATTCGCGATCACCTTGGCCGCCCTGCGCGCTTCGTCGCTCGAGGCCGCTCCGGTGACGTTGACGGTCACCAGCTTGGTCGCGCCTTCCCCGCCGCGAACGATCGCCAGCGCGAGATCGCGGCAGACTTCGGTCAGCGCGTCGCGGAACGCCGTATAACTCGACTCGTCGACGACCGCGCCGCTGGCGCCGCTCGCGAGCAGCATGACGCAGTCGTTGGTCGACGAATCGCCGTCGACGGTGATCGCATTGAACGTCGCGTCCACCGCCTCGCGCAGCGCGCGGTCGAGCAGCGCCGGCGGCACCGCGGCATCGGTGGTGACGAAGCCGAGCATCGTCGCCATCATCGGCTCGATCATGCCGGCGCCTTTGGCCATGCCGCCGATGACGGCCTCGCGCGCGCCGATCGAGACGCGCCGCGCCGACTCTTTCGGCGACAGGTCGGTGGTCATGATCGCGCGCGCAGCCGCCGGACCTTGATCGGCGCCGAGGGCCGCGAAGGCGCGCGGCAGGCCGGCGCGGACCTTGGCCATCGGCAGCGCGACGCCGATCACGCCGGTCGAGGAGACGAGCACCTGTTCGGCCGCACAGCCGACCAGGCGCGCCGTCTCGCTCGTCATCTCGCGCGCGTCGCGCAAGCCGACGTCGCCGGTACAGGCGTTGGCGCAGCCGCTGTTGACGACGATCGCGCGCGTCAGGCCGCCCGCGCGCGCGATGTGCTCGCGGGAGACGATCACCGGCGCGGCGACGACCTTGTTGGTGGTGAACACCGCCGCCACCTGCGCCGGCGCGTCGGCGACGAGCAGCATGAGGTCGGGGTTGCCGCTCGGCTTGATGCCGGCGCTGATCCCGGCGGCACGAAAACCGAGCGGCGTGGCGACGCCACCCTGAATGGCTGCGAGTGAGGCGGCCATCTACGAGAGCGGCGCCGCGGCGGCCGCGGGCAGGCCGTAGCCGCGTTCCGCGTCGAACGCGACGTCGAGCGGCACCACCATCGCGTACTGGCCGCACTGGCGGAACTGCGGACACTTGACGCAGTCGATGAACACCTTCTCGGTCAGCCACAGGTGCGGCACGATCGAGAAGCCCATGTGAATGAAGTAGCGCGGCGCGTGCGTGAACGCGCAGAGCTTCTCGTAGCCCTCGCGCCGGGCGCGCAGCCGCAGCTCGTCGACGATCGCGCCGCCGACCCGGCTGCCGCGCGCCGAGGCGTCGACCGCGAGCGAGCGGACTTCGGCGACGTGCGGACTCAACGGCGCCAGCTCCGCGCAGCCGACGATCTTGCGCGCCTTGATCGCGACGACGAACCGCTCGGCGTGGATCGTCAGCTCCGTCAGCGTCCGCGGCAGGAGGTGACCCTCCTCCAGGTTCGCCTGAATCAGCGCGTACAGCTTCTTCGCGTCCGGCGCGCCCGCCGTCCGCAGCGTGATCCGGCCCCGGGTGGGTGGTTTCATGCGACAGCTCCCACGGCGCCCAGCGCCGCATCGAGACGACCGAGCGCCTCGTCGATCTCGGTCTCCGTGATGACGAGCGGCGGCAGCAGCCGCACGACCGTCTCCGCCGTCCGGTTGACGACGACGCCGCGCTCGAGGCCGGCAGGGACGACCGCGCCGGCGTCGCGGGTCAGCTCGAGGCCCCACATCAGACCGGCGCCCCGTATCTCTTTGACGATCGGCCGGCTCGCCGCGATCGCACGCAGCCGTCCTTCGAAGTGCTTGCCGACGCGGCCGATGTGCGCGAGGAGACCGCCGCCGACCAGTTCGTCGAGGACGACGAGACCGGCGCGGCAGGCCAGCAGGTTGCCGCCGTAGGTCGTGCCGTGATCGCCGAACGCGATCGTATCCGCCACGTCCTGGCTGACCAGCGCCGCGCCAATCGGCACGCCGCTGCCCAGCGCCTTGCCGACCGCGACGAGGTGCGGATGCAGACCGAGCGCCTTGAAGTAGAACGGATAGCCGGTGCGGCCGACGCCGCTCTGCACTTCGTCGGCGATGAACAGCGCGCCGGTCTTGCCGCAGACCTCGGTGATGGCCGCGGCGAACGCCGGCGTCAGCGGACGAATGCCACCTTCACCGAGCACCGGCTCGGCGATGATCGCGGCGGTCTTCGAGGAAGCGGCCGCCTTGAGCGCCGCGACGTCGTTGGTGCGGATGAACTGCACCGAGGGCAGCAGCGGCTCGAACGGTTCGCGGTAGTGCTTGTCGGAGGTGACCGACAGCGATCCGAACGTGCGGCCGTGGAACGACTCGTCCAGCGCGATGAATTCCTGGCGCGGCTCGCCTTTGGTGTACCAGTAGCGGCGGGCGAACTTCAAGCACGCCTCGACCGCCTCCGTGCCGCTGTTGCAGAAGAACGCGCGCGGCAGGCCGGACAAATTCGCGAGACGCTCCGCCAGCTGCCCCTGCAGCGGGTGGTAGAACAGGTTCGAGGTGTGGATCAGCGTCTCGACCTGCTCGGACACCGCGCGCGCGAGCGCTGGATGCGCGTGGCCGAGCGCGGCGACGCCGATGCCGGAAAGCAGGTCGTAGTACTCGCGGCCGTCGGCGTCGAACAGGCGCACGCCCTCGCCGCGCACGAACGTGACCGGCTGACGCCGGTAGGTCTGCAGCACATGGCGCGACTCGCGCCCGACAACGTCGTCCATCACCATCGTCATGCCGTCACCATCCTCACCGTCGTCATCAACCGGGTCGCCGACTGCGGCGCGGCGCTTGCCGCGGCGCCTTCCAGGAGCATCCGATCGCGCCCGTCCACAATCACCACATCGTCGACGCCGCCGCCGAGCGCGTGCTCGCAGGCGCGCAGCTTGGCGATCATCCCGGCCGTCGCCGTGCCGCTGCCGACGAGTCGCGCCACGCCGTCGGGATCCACGTGCGGCAGCGTCGCGCCGCTCTCGTCGAATACTCCGGGCGTCGTGCCGGCGATCACCAGGCGCCGCGCACGCAGCCGCCCG
>JAOBWF010000160.1 GCA_025463215.1 Acidobacteriota bacterium
GACCGGCGAAGCGGTCACCACACTGCGCGCGCAGGCCGACGCGTTCGAGATTTCAATCAAGGACGCCCGCGCCGCGCACGATGCGATTCGGACCGTCGTGTCCGATCTCGACGTCGCGCGCGCCACCGCCGAAGCGGACCTCTCGCACCTCGCCCGCACCTGCGAGGACGCGGTGAACGCCACGCTCGACGAGGTCATCGTCGAAGTCGATCAGCTCGAGCGGGACGGCCAGACCACACCCGACGCGTCGGTCGTGCTCGCCGAGGAGCAGGACGAGGATGACCTCAGCGCGCCGGCGGCGTCGGTCGTCGCCGCGGAGCAGCGCGCGCTCAGCGCCGAAGAAGCGATCACCGCGCTGCGCGGCAAGATCGAGCGCCTCGGGCCGGTGAACATGATGGCGATCGAGCAGTTCGACGAGCTCGAGACGCGCCACGTGTTTCTCACGACCCAGCGCAAGGATCTCACCGAGTCGATCGCGCAGACGAGCGAAGCGATCAAGCGCATCGACGAGACCACGCGCTCGCGTTTCATCGAGGCCTTCGCCGCGATCAACACGAACTTCCAGCAGACCTTCAGCACCCTCTTCGGCGGCGGCCGAGCCGGCCTCACGCTGCTCGACGAGAACGACCCGCTCGAGAGCGGCATCGAGATCATCGCGCAGCCGCCGGGCAAGCGCCTGCAGAGCGTGCAGCTGCTCTCGGGCGGCGAAAAGGCGCTGACCGCGATCGCCCTGATGTTCGGCATGTTCAAGTTCAAGCCGAGCCCGTTCTGCGTGCTCGACGAGATCGACGCGCCGCTCGACGACGCCAACATCGGCCGGTTCGTCGAGATGCTGCGCGGCATGCAGCAGCACACCCAGTTCATCGTCATCACCCACAGCCGGAAGACGATGGAGATCGCCGATCGCCTCTACGGGGTCACGATGGAAGAGCCCGGGGTGTCCAAGCTGATTTCCGTCCAGTTGAACTGACGGTGCCTCCCGCGCGTATGTAAGGGAGGAGGTCTTCAATGGCTGTTGCCGTGTCGCGCCGCGTCGCCGTCTTCGTGCTGCCGCTGGCCGTCGCGCTGGCCGGTTGCGACGTGTCTCTCGGCAACCTGTCGGCGCGCGCCACCGACGAATGGACGCATACCTACCCGCTGACCGCCGGCGGCGAAGTCCGCATCGTCAACACCAACGGGCGGATCGACGTCGAGGGGGTGGACGGGTCGTCGGTCGAGGTCAGGGCCGAGCGGATTGCCCGCGGCGCGACCGATGGCGCGGCGCGCGAGCTGCTGCCGCGGATCGTCATCAAGGAAGACATCAAGCCGGAGCGCGTGTCGTTCGAAACCGAGCGGATGAGCGGGATTATGATCGGCGCCGGCTTCGAGGTCCGCTACCACGTCCGCGCGCCGAAGAACGCCGTCGTCAACATCACGAATACGAACGGCCAGGTCGTGCTCAACGCGCTCGCCGGCAAGGTGAGCGCCCGTACCACCAACGGCGCGGTCAAAGGCACCAACCTCACCGGCGGCGTCGACGGTGAGTCGACCAACGGCAGCGTGTCGATCGACATGGCGTCGGTCGGGTCGGATCGGATTGCGCTCGAGACGACCAACGGCAGCGTCACCCTGATGCTGCCGGAAACGGCGAAGGCCACCGTCACCGCGTCGGTGACCAACGGTGGCATCAACGTCGGCGCGCTCGATCACTTCGACGTGACGGAGAAATCCCGCCGTCGTCTCGAGGGGAAGATGAACGGCGGCGGCACCGCGGTCGAACTGCAGACGACCAACGGCAGCATCCGCCTGCGGTCGCGCGACACGATCAACACGCCGACCGACAGCGACACCAAGGATGACCGCAAAGACCGGTAGGGCGTGAACGAGGACAAGGCCACTCGGTATCAGCGCCTGAAACGTCAGGCGAGCGTCGTGTCCGTGCTCTGGGGTGTGCTGCTGCTCGGCGGGCTCGCGGCGACCGGCGCGGCGACCGCGCTGCGAGACCTCGCCGGCCGGCTCGCGGGCGTTTTTCCGGCGTCGTGGCACGCTCCGGCCACCGTCCTCTGTTTCGTGGTCCTGCTCTCCTTCCTGAACGAGATCGCCGGGCTGCCGCTCGGCTTCTACAGCGGCTTTCACCTCGAGCGCCAGTACGAGCTGTCGAAGGATACGCTCGGCGGCTGGCTGGCCGATCAGGCGAAGTCCTTCGCGATTGGAATCGTCCTTGCCGCCGGCGCTGCCGAACTCGTGTATGCGTTGATCCGATGGTCGCCCGAGCACTGGTGGTTATCCGCCGGCCTGACCTTCACCCTGCTGATCGTCGGCCTCACCAATGTCGCGCCGGTCCTGCTGCTGCCCATCTTCTATTCGGTCAAGCCGCTCGATCGCGACGCACTGCGGGCGCGGCTGCTCGCCCTCGCCGATCGCGCCGGCGCGCGCGTGCTCGGCGCCTACGAGTGGGGGCTCGGCGAGAAGACGAAGAAGGCCAACGCGGCGCTGGCCGGTCTGGGCGCGACGCGGCGGATCCTCGTCTCGGACACGATGCTCGCGGAGTTTTCCGACGACGAGATCGAGGTCGTGCTCGCGCACGAGATCGCGCACCACGTCCACGGCGACATCTGGAAAGGGATCGCGTTCGAGAGCGTGCTGATCGTCGCCGGTTTTTTTCTCGCCTCGCAGGTCCTGCACGCGGCGGCAGGCGCTGCCGGTCTGCGCGGCGTCGACGATGTCGCCGGGCTGCCGCTGCTGCTGCTCGCGGCAGGGGCCGTCTCGCTGGTGATGGTGCCGGCCGCGCACGCCATGTCCCGCGGCTTCGAGCGCGATGCCGATCGGTTCGCCTTGAACCTGACGAAGAACCCGCACGCGTTCATTTCCGCGATGCGCCGTCTCGGGGCGCAGAATCTGGCGGAAGACGATCCGTCCAGGATCGTGCAATGGCTGTTCTACAGCCATCCTCCGGTCCGCGACCGTATCGCCGCCGCCCAGGCTTTCAAGCGCTAAGTGGGCGTCCGCGCCCGTTGTCGCATCCACTGATGACGCGGGGATCAGGCACTTGTGAGTGGCGGAGACGTCACGCCGCGGGAGCGCTGTGGCGGCTCGGCACCCGTGGCGACGCGGCCCGAGACCGGGAGCGCCTCTCTCCGCGGGATACGGCGGGTGGCGCGCCACCAGCCAGGTGACCGAGAAGGTCATCTACCGGCCTCAGCAGCCGGTGCGGCCATAAGCCGGGGCTTACGCCGCGATGTCGGTGGCCGCAATCACGGCGACGGCGATGGCCGGGGCTACCCCGGCGCTGGTCGGCGTCGTTGCGGTGTCCGGCGCCGCCTCGGGCCGCCGGATTTCCGCGATGTGATGCGCCACATGCTGCTGCTCGAATGCGATGAGCGCGGCATACAGCACGGTGTTGACTGCCAGGTGCCGTTCGCGCCGGCTCAACCACGCGGCGGCGTTGTAGGCACCGCAGACGGCGGCAAGGCACAACGCGAGTGCGTGGACGCCGAGCTTCAGCGGTTCGCAGTTCCCGCACTTGAGGACTTTCAGGTCCATCGTCATACGGCCGAGCGCTGCAACCAGTGTACCGGGTTGTAAGGGATGCGCAGTCGGTGGTAGTACGCGGTTGAGTTTGAGGTCTGCTTTCCACACCGCCGCGCCGTTCCTGATCTGGCTGTCCAACCGACGCCCCTGGCGCACTGCCGCCGGCGCGGGCGGTGTGCTGGATCAGCGTGCCGTTGACGGCGGCGAATTGACGCGATAGAGATCGCGCTCGCGATCGGTCGCCAGCTTTTGGAGCGGCAGCTGGCCGATATAGCTGCTCAACGCGGAAGACATGGCCGACCGGTTCACCACGAGGTAGCGGCATGGCGTCCGACCCTCGATCGCCGGCGTCGGCGCCGGCTGCCGGTCGGACAGCCGCAGCAGCGTCCCGGCGACGGCCATCGCCTCGTATCGGCCCTGGGCATCCGCCGGCATCCGGCCGATGTAGCCGCCGACCAGCGGGTGCTCGTGCACGGTCGCGTAGTAGAGGGCGACACGCTCCTGCGACCCGATGCCGACGCTCAAGCCGTCGCCGATGCCGAACGGCACTTCGCACACCGCGCCGGGCGGCGCGGCGGCGAGCGCCACATACACGGCTGGACGATCGAGCGGCGTCATGAGAATCGGCGCGTCCCAATATTCGAAGACGACGAGGCCGACGAGCAGCCACTGCACCGCGGGCGAGCGGAGCCTGCCGTTCGCGTTGGCGAGGCATCTCGCCGCCAGCATTCCGGCCGCCATGTAGACGCCAACCATCGCGCGGCCCGGCATGCGCGCGTTCGCCGCGAAGGGGACGTATCGCAGCAGAATCTCCGGCAGCTTGAGGCCGGTGTCGACGCCGGCGATCGTGAGGAACGGACCGAGCGCGAAGACGGCGAACGCGATCGCGACGATCCACCACGCGCGCGTCTCGCTTCCCGCGAAGGTGCGCCGCCGCACGGCCATCAGGATGAGCAGCGCCGCCGGCACGATCCCGAGCCACCCGATCACTTCGACGTAGTCGGAGCCGAGCGAGGCATACGCGGGCAGGCTGAAGGGCGCCATCAGCGGGTGCAGCGGATGGCCGAGCAGCGGTGCGATCAGATCGACGCCGCGCGGCACGCTGCGCCAGCCGTACTGCTGCGTCACATACTCACCGCGCGCCACGAGCTGCGCCGCCTGCCAGAGCAGCGGCGCTGCCCCCGCGACGAACACCGCGGCCACGCGCCAGGCGATCGCGGCCGCGCGCCGCAGCCGCCGCCGCGCCTCCGCGTCCATCGTCAGCGTCGGCCGCCAGCCGCCGAGGACCCAGCCGATGACCAAGATCCACATCGCGGTCAGCGCGTTCTGCGGCGTCCTCGCGGCGATCTCGACGTCGCCTAGATCGAAGGTGCGGCCGCCGGACACGACGATGCCGACCGCCGCCACCGCGGCTGCGGCCGCGCCCGCGGCGCACACCATCCGGATCGCGCGGCGTGGCCGCGACGGCGCCGCGCGCGCGATGCCGACCCCGGCGCTGTGGCCCGCGAGATAGATCACCGAGAAGAACCCCTGGTAGACGACGTAGTAATAGGCGATGTAGGCCGTCGCCGCGAGAACGGCGCCGGCGGCGATCGCCGCTCGATTCGATCGATTGAGGACCGCGCGGCGCAGCGCGAGCGCGAATGCCGGCAGCACCCACGCCGCGACCAGATCGAAGTGTCCGAGCAGGTGCACCGCGAGATACGGCGACAGCCCGAAGACAATCCCGGCGAGCACCGAGGCGCGGACGTGACGCGTGGCGTCCCACGCCAGCGCGTACATCACCGCCATGTTCGCAAACACGTAGCCGAGCAGCAGCAGGTTCTGAGCGGTCACGATCGACGCGCGCTTCAGCAGCGTTGCGGCGACCAGGGCGGGCAGGGCGGTGTGTGGATGATTTGCGATTGCCGTGCCGAAGGGGTGAAACAGATAGGTCGTGTGGAAATAATCGAGCCCGGGTGTGGCGAGCACGTGCCGCATCCACCACAGGTTCCACAGGAAGCTGTAGTTGTCGCCGGGACCGCCCGGCACCGCGTCGCGCAGGTGCGCCGCGAGCGGCCACGTCCATCCCACCGCCAGCGCCGCGAACAGCGCCAGCGGCGCGAGGTGTTTCATCCTATGGGCGCGGCCGGACCACGAGGACGCCGCGCATCTGGCGGCAGCCGTCCTCGATCTGCAGGCTGCAGTAGAAGGGGAACGTGCCGGCGCGATCGGCGCGGAACTCGAACGTCACCGGCTGGCCGGGGCCGACGCGCTTCGCAATCCGATAGCCGTCGATGGTCAGACTGTGCGCGATATCGTCGGTGCGCAGTTCGATCTTCACCAGGTCGTCCTGGTTGACCTCGATCCGCGCCGGGGCGAACGCGTAGCGGTGCGCGCGGATGCTGAACGGCTTCGCGGTCGGGCTTTGATCCTGGGCCGCGGACGCAGCGGCGGCGAGCGCGAGAATCAGCAGCAGGGCGCGCACGCCGCGATTGTATACTCTGCGGCGAGGAGTGAACCCGTGAGAGACGATGTGACGACGCTGTTCAATAATTTCGACCGCGGCCGGATCTCGCGCCGGCAACTGCTGATGGCGCTCGGCGCCGCCGCTGCGTTGCGTCCCGCCGCTGCATTCGCGCAGGGACAATGTGGCGGCGCGCGCGCCGGCACGCCGGACTGCGATCCCACGCCCGCGAAGCCGCCGTTCGCGGCCACCGGCTGGAAGACGGTCCTGCTCGATCATCTGTCCTGCCAGGTTGCCGACTATCCGAAGGAAGCCGCGTATTACGCCGCCCTTATGAACTGGAAGATCCGGAGCGACGACGGCA
>JAOBWF010000161.1 GCA_025463215.1 Acidobacteriota bacterium
TGACGATGCTGGCGTACGGCGTCGCGGCGCTGGCCAGCATCTCGCTGGCGCTCGAGCGCTTCGGCGTCTACGAGCCGCGCTGGAACCCGCGGCTGCTCGGCCACTGGGCGCTGACCCACGGCGTCAATGTCGTCATCATCGTCGTCGGGGCCTTCATCGTCATCCGCGCCGCCGATCTCGCGGTCGATCACTTTCAGTTCAAGCTGGCGCGGCGGCACACGACCGGCGACCTCGAATGGCAGCGGCGCGCGACGACGCTGGGCGTGATCCTGACCGGCGTGGTGAACGCGACGGTCGGCTTCGTCGCAATCCTGATGGTGCTGCGCGAGCTGTCGATTGACGTCGTGCCGATCCTGACCGGCGCCGGGATCGCGGGGCTGGCGATCGGGTTCGGCGCCCAGAACCTGGTGCGCGACGTCATCTCCGGCTTTTTCCTGATCCTCGAGGATCAAGTGCGCATCGGCGATCTTGCACGCATCAATGGCGTCGCGGGCACGGTCGAGCAGATCAACCTGCGCACGATCGTCGTGCGGGACGGGGAGGGGGCGGTGCAGGTGTTCCCGAATGGGACGATCACCGCGCTCGCCAACCTCAGCAAGCAGTTCGCCTACGCCGTCGTCGACCTGCGGATCGCCTACACCGAGAACATCGATCGGGTGATGGGGACGCTGCGCGAAGTCGGCGCATCCATGCAGCGGGACGCGATCTGGGGCGCCCTCATTCTCGCGCCGCTCGACATCGTCGGGATCGAGTCGCTGGCCGATGGCGCGGCGACGATCCGGGTCAAATTCAAGACCCAGCCGCTCAATCAGGGCAAGGTGGCCAACGAGCTCCGCCGCCGCCTGATGGGCACGCTCGTCGGCCGCGGCATCAAACCTTTTGCCTGAAATCCCGTCTAAGACCCCTATGGTAAAGTCCCGAATCATGCGTAGGTCCGCGCTGGCATTGTGCCTCGCCCTGCTCGCGCCGGCCATGCCGCCGGTGTCGGCCCAGACGTTCTCGGTGCCGGTCGTCTACAAGAAGCTGCCGAACGGCCTGCGGGTGGTGATCAGCGAAAATCACGCCGCGCCGGTGGTCGTCGTCGAACTGATGTATCGCATCGGCTTCCGCATCGAGCCGAAAGGGCGGACGGGATTCGCGCATCTGTTCGAGCACCTGATGTTCCAGGGGTCCGAGCACGTGGCGAAGTTCGAGCACGTCAAGATCGTCAACGAGAACGGCGGCACGCTCAACGGATCGACACGCTTCGATCACACCAACTACTTCGAGGTGATGCCGTCCAACGCGCTCGAGCTCGCGCTGTGGCTCGAGGCGGACCGGATGAAGTCGCTGAAGATCACGCCCGAGACGCTGAAGAACCAGCAGGACGTCGTCAGCGAGGAGGTCCGCGTCAACGTGTTGAACCAGCCGTATGGCGCGTTCGAGTGGCTCGGACTGCCGCAGAAGGCGAACACCAACTGGTACAACGCGCACAACTTCTACGGCGATCTCGCCGAGCTCGAAGCGGCCAACCTCGACGATGTGAAGACGTTCTACGACACGTATTACGCGCCGAACAACGCGGTGCTCGTGGTGTCTGGCGACACGACGGCGGACGAAGTGATGAAGCTGGCGGAGAAGCACTTCGGCGCCATCCCGCAGCGCGCGCTGCCGGCTCGGCCCGACATCAAGGAGCCGCCGCAGACGGCGGAGAAGAGCTTCAGCGAAAGCGACAAGCTCGCGCGCACGCCGGCGGTCGCGTTCGGCTATCACCTGCCCGAGCGGATGACCAAGGAGTTCTTCGCGCTGTCGCTGCTCGATCCGCTGCTCGTCAGCGACGAGAGCGCCAAGCTGTATCAGGCGCTGATCAAGGAGAACCAGATCGCGTCGAACGTCACCGGCGGATTCAACTACGGCCTCGGCAACAACTTCGACTACAACGGGCCGATGCTCTACACGTTCCGCGTCGACTACCGGCCTGATCTGACGGGGGCCGACGTGCTGAAGGTCGTCGACAAGGTGATCACCGCCATCCAGGAGCACGGGATCACCGACGACGAGCTGAAGCAGGCCAAGGTCAACTTCCGTTCCTCGTTCCTCGAGAACCTGGAAAGCCAGGCGGGCTTCGGCCGCGCGGATCTGCTCGCGGCGCTGGCGCTCTACGACGACAATCCAAACCGGATCAACACGATCCTGACCGACCTGGACGCGGTGACGGCGAGCGACGTCCAGCAGGCGGCAAAGAAATATCTCGTGCCGGTGAATCGCACGACGATCGACCGCCGCCCTGGGGGTGGACAGTGAGATTGCGGATTGCGGATGGCCGATGGCGGATTGGCGCGGCCTTCGCCGCCCTGCTGTGCGCCGGGATGCCCGCGCTTGCGCAGGACCGGCCGTCGGTCGGACCGGAGCGGCCGTTTCAGCTCGCACCGAGGATCGAGAAGACGCTGGCCAACGGGCTGCGCGTGATCGTCACGCGGCAGACCGCGATTCCCAAGGTCTCGATCACGCTGACCGTGCTGTCCGGGTACTCGAGCGACCCGGCCGATCTCACCGGCCTGGCCTCGCTGACGGCCGATCTGATCCAGGAAGGGACGAAGAGCCGGAGCAGCCGGCAGATCCGGCGCGACGTGTTCGGGATGGGCGGTTCGCTGTCGGCGGCGGCGTCGCAGGACTACACGTCGGTATCGGTCCGCGGGTTGTCGGAATTCGCGCCGCGGCTGATCGATCTGGTCGCCGACGTCGCGATGAACCCGACCATCCCCGAGGACGAGGTTGCGATCCTCAAGCAGCAGCACCTGCAGACCGTGTCGCAGCAGAAGGCGTCGCCGCAGTTTTTGTCCAACCGGACGTTCCGCCGGGCGCTGTTCGGGGAGCATCCCTATGCGAGGACGAGCGAGACCGAAGCCGCCCTCAATGCGATGGACCGCGCGAAGCTGAGTGCGTTCCACCGCGATCACTACCGGCCGAACAACGCGTTCCTGCTGATCGTCGGCGCCATCGATCCCGACGCGACCATCGCCGCCGCCGAAAAAGCGTTCGGCGCCTGGCAGCGCGGCGAGGTGGCGCGGCCGGTGTACGCGGCTCCGCCGGCGCTGACCGGCCGGCACGTCTACTTCGTGCAGCGGCCGAACAGCATCCAGTCGTCGATCTCGGTGGGCAATCTCGCGGTCAAGCGCAGCGACCCGCGGTGGTACGAGCTGACGCTGGCCAACACGATCTACGGCGGCGCGTTCAACTCGCGGATCGTGCGCAACATCCGGGAAGAGAAGGGCTACACCTACTCACCACAATCGGCGATGACCGGGTTCAGCGACGCCGGGTTCTATCGCTTCGGCGCCGACGTCCGCAACGACGTGACCGGCCCGACCCTGACCGAAGTGTTCAAGGAGATCGACAAGATGCGCGCCGAGGGCAGCGACGGCGCTGAGCTGCAGGGCGCGAAGGCCTACCTGCGCGGCATCTTCCCGATCCAGACGGCGACGCAGACCGGGCTGTCGGCGACGCTGAACAACGTCTACATCTTCGGCCTGCCGAAGGACTATCCGGAGACGTTCCGCGCGAAAATTGCCGCGGTGACGCCCGAGCAGGTGAAAAGCGCGGCGGCGACGCTCTTCGGATCCGACAACTCGGTGATCGCCATCGTCGGCGACTGGGCCAAGGTGATGGATCAGCTCGCCGCCTACAAGGACATCACCTTCCTCGACACCAACGGCCAGACGATTCCGGCGCCGCAGTAGCCGTTCATCCGCAGCCTGTCGAAGGATGAACAACGACTATGCGTTCGTGACGCACTGGCGGGTCGAGGCCACGTGCGGCGAGGTCGCCGACATCCTCGGCGCCCCGCTCGATCTGCCACGCTGGTGGCCGTCGGTCTATCTGCGGGTCGAGGAACTTCGCGCCCCCGACGCGGCCGGCCTTGGCGGACGCGTTCGCCTGCACACCAAGGGGTGGCTGCCGTACACGCTGAAGTGGGATTCGGAGCTGGTCGAGTCGCACTATCCGCACGGCTATGCGCTGGTCGCCAGCGGCGACTTCGACGGCCGCGGCATCTGGGCGTTCGCGCAGGACGGCCGCTTCGTCGACATCAGCTACGACTGGCGCCTCAGCGCGGAGAAGCCGCTGCTGCGCAATCTGTCGCCGGTGCTCAAGCCGATCTTCGAAGCCAATCACCGCTGGGCCATGGCGCAGGGCGAGGAGAGTTTGAAGCTGGAGCTGGCGCGCCGGCGGGCCACCTCTGATGCGGCGCGCGCCGCCGTCGCGCCGCCGCCGGGGCCGGTCACCTTCGCTGGCGCCGCGCTGCTCGGCGGCACGATC
>JAOBWF010000173.1 GCA_025463215.1 Acidobacteriota bacterium
CCCCGGGCGCCGCCGCCGTGCTGCCCGCACGGTTAGACGCCGGCGGCGGCGCCGCGGACGTCCCCGCGCCCGGCCACTGTTGCCAGGCGACCCCGACCAGCACGACCGCGAGCGCCGCCAGTAGGAGCAGCCGCTTGCGCTCAGGTGCCATGAGCCGCCACGCGGTAATAGGTGGACAGTTCGATCGTCAGCGTCAGCGGTCTGGTCGCGTCCCCCTGGCTCAGCGCCACGTCGTCGATGATCACGAACGGCGACGCGCTCTCGAGCGCGTAGATGAACTGGCGGAAATTTTCGTACTCGCACTGCCACGCGGTGTGGACCTTGAGCAGCCCGAGCCGGCTGTTCTTCTCCACGGCGCTCACTTCGAAGCGGCGGTCGATCATCTTGACGCTGTTCTTCTTCGCGAGCGTCGGCAGTGTTGCGTAGGTGAGATTGCGCGCCGACGGCAGATCGGCGGGCAGCACCTTGTCGAAAAAGGTCGCGAGCTCCTGGTCGGCGCGGGAATTGCCGGCGACCAGATCGCGCGCCGCCGTCAGCTCGCGTTCGGCCGCCTGCAGCGACTGGGTCGCGGCGACGGCGCGATCCGCGGCGCCCGCCGATTTCACGCCGAGCGGATAGACCCACAACGCGTACGCCGCCAGGTTGCCGGCGACGCCCAGCACCAGCGGGATCATCAGAACGCGCTTCTCGACGAAGATCCGTTTCCAGAGCGGCATCAGCGTCGCGCCCCGCGGCGGCCCGCCGCCTTCCCGACCGCCGGGAGATAGACCGCATCGAGACTGGA
This sequence comes from Acidobacteriota bacterium, assembly GCA_025463215.1. GTDB lineage: Bacteria > Acidobacteriota > Vicinamibacteria > Vicinamibacterales > CAVVIG01 > CAVQFC01. The sequence continues at coordinate 785 of JAOBWF010000173.1, forward strand.
TTGCAGCTGCCCCGATTCATCGAGGTGCTCTTCGACCGGCCTGACGTTGGTGAACGCGCCGGTTTCCTCGAGGTTGGCGATGAACGTCTGGACGTCGTCGACGCTGCGCGCCGAGATGGTGATCGCCAGGACGATCCCGGCGTCGCGGTCGACGCGCGGCCGCACCGACGCGATCCGCACTTCGTCGGGCAGCGTCGTCTCGAAGCGGTTGAACAGCTCGGTCCAGGAGAACGTGCGCCGGTCAATCAGGTCGTTGGCCTGGCGGGCGTCGGCCGCGGCGAAGTCGACTTTCCGCGGATCGACGCTGGCGCGCAGGCGGGCCGCCTGCTGCCGCAAGTCGGCGGCGCGGGCCTCGTCGTGGGTCGCCTGCGTCGCCAGTCGGGTGTCGCTGCGCGAGTAGCGCATCACGCGCGAGGCGTTGAACGCGGTCGCCGCCAGCACCACGATCGCCAGCGCGATCAGCCACAGGCGGACGAGGCGTTCGTTGTAGAACGGCCGCGTCGACAGGTTGGTGCGGATCATGCCTTCACCTCGGCGTGATCGCGCAGCAGCAGGCCGACCAGCGGCGCGAGCGCATCGAGCAGCCCGGGGGCTGCGGCGATGCGATCGGTCAGTGCCGCCGCCGTCCGCGGATCGACGGTCTCGACCGGTGTCCGCAGCCGATCTTCGAGACTGCGGCGCAGCTCGTCGATGTCGCCGGCCTGCGGCGCGCCGGCGGCCGCCGCGCCCGCCAGGATGACCCGCGAAAACCCGGCGCCCTTGAGCCGATCCTCGTAGTACATCGCCGACTGGTGCACCAGATCGGCGAGCGTGCCGTCGGTCTCGGCGGCGCGGTTGCGGAAGAAGATCAGGTGCGGGCCGCGCAGCAGCGCAATCGACGTGTAATCGGCGGCGATGTTGACGAGCAGCCAGTCGCCCGTGGGCGCGCCGGCGCCGGCGAGGACGGCGTTGATGACGTTGAGGGTCGCGAGGTCGACGAGCCCGGCGTGGGCGCCGGCCTCGGCGCAGAGCGCCTCGTACTCGAGGATCACGTCGCGCTTGGCGAGCGTCACGACGAACTCGTGGCCGTCGCCGGCGCTGAGGCCCGGAACGTAGCTGACCTGCGCCTCCTCGATCGCAAACGGCGCGCTCTTGCGGACCTGCCAGCGGACGAGTTGCTCGAGCTCCTGCGGTTTGCCAGGCACCTGCTCGAACCGCACGATCGAGACCTTGGCGACGACGTCGGGCAGCACCAGGCCGATGCGGCGCGGCCGGCCCATTTTCTCGAGCAGCCGCGACAACGCACCCACCACTGCCGCGCGATCGTGCGCGTTGGCCGCCGTCAGCGACGGCACAAGGGCACCGTCGGGCAAGGATTCGAACGCGTTCGCCGCCACCACCGGCGCGCCGGCGCGCCACTCGAGGCTGGCGGCGGAGACGCGGCCCGCCGCGATCGCGACGGCGACGGCCGGCGCCGGACTTTCACGCAGCGAGGTCAGGATGCTCATTCGACGAACGTCACCTTGTTGATCTCACGCAGCGTCGTCTTTCCCAGCATCACCTGCTCGACCGCCGATTCGCGCAGAAAGCGCATGCCTTCTTCCCGCGCGGCCTTCTTGATCTCGGAGGTCGGACGCTTTTCGAGAATCAGCTCGCGGATGTGATCGGTGAGGTCGAGCAGCTCGCAGATCGCGGTCCGGCCCTTGTAGCCGGTGCCGCCGCACTCGATGCAGCCGATCCCCTCGTAGAACACGTGCGCGTGCTCGAGCGCCGGATCGAGGTGCGACTCTTCGAGCAGGACGCGCGACACCGCGACCGGCCGCTTGCAGTGCTGGCAGATGTTACGCACCAGCCGCTGCGCCAGGACGCAGTTCAGCGCCGAGACGAACTGGTAGGCCTCGACCCCCATGTTGAGGAAGCGGCCGAGCACGTCGAGGACGTTGTTGGCGTGAACGGTGGTGAAGACGAGATGGCCGGTCAGCGCCGAGTTGATCGCGATCTGCGCGGTCTCGTTGTCGCGGATCTCGCCGACCATGATCTTGTCCGGGTCGTGGCGCAGAATCGAACGCAGGCCGCGCGCGAACGTCAGCCCCTTCTTCTCGTTGATCGGAATCTGCGTGATGCCCTTGAGCTGGTACTCGACCGGATCCTCGATCGTGATGATCTTGTCCTCGATCGACTTGATCTCGGAGAGCGCGGCGTAGAGCGTCGTCGTCTTGCCGCTGCCGGTCGGGCCGGTGACGAGCACCATGCCATAGGGCTCCGCGATGTACTTGCGGAACCGTTTCAGCTCCGCTTCGGGAAAGCCGAGGATGTCCAGCCGCAGCTCGGTGAACTGCTCGCTGATCGACTCCTTGTCGAGGATGCGGATGACCGCGTCCTCGCCGTGGACGCTCGGCATGATCGAGACGCGGAAGTCGATCGTCTTGCCCGGCATGCGCAGCTTGAACCGGCCGTCCTGCGGCACGCGCTTCTCGGCGATGTCGAGCTCCGCCATCACCTTGATGCGCGAGATGATCGAGCTGTGTAACTGCTTGGCAATCGGCCGCATCGCCGACTGCAGCACGCCGTCGATGCGTTACTTGACGTAGACCGCGTCGTCGGCGGTCTCGATGTGGATGTCGCTGGCGCGCCGCTGGATCGCGGTGAAGATGGTCGAGTCGACC
>JAOBWF010000178.1 GCA_025463215.1 Acidobacteriota bacterium
ACTGTTTCCTCCTGCACACCAACGATCGCATCCGCGACCTCGTGCGCGCCAATATCGATCGGTCGCCGTTGTTCAACGGGCAGATCCGCGGCATCGGTCCGCGCTACTGTCCGTCGCTCGAGGACAAGATCGTCCGGTTCCCGGACAAGGAGCGTCATCAGATTTTTCTGGAGCCCGAGGGGGTCGATACGCGCGAGATCTACGTCAACGGCTTCTCTATGTCGCTGCCGCGCGATGTCCAGACCGAACTGGTCCACGCGCTGCCCGGGCTGGAAGATGCAGTGCTGTTGCGTCCGGGCTACGCGGTCGAATACGACTTCATTCAACCAACGGAGCTGACACGCTGGCTGGAGACCAAACGGATCCCGGGGCTGTTTCTCGCTGGTCAGATCAATGGCACCTCGGGCTACGAAGAAGCGGCGGCGCAAGGACTGGTCGCCGGGATCAATGCGGCGTGCGCGTCATTAGGACAAATATCGCGCCCCGATGTCTCAGCGTCCGCTGCGGTTCGTCCCGGTTGCCACCGCATCGGTCTCGAACTGCGCCGCGACGAGGCGTATATCGGCATTCTCGTCGACGACCTGATTACCAAGGGTTGCCTCGAGCCGTATCGGATGTTCACCTCGCGCGCAGAGCATCGGCTGCTGCTGCGCATCGACAACGCGGATCTCCGCCTGACGCCGCGGGGGCGAGCGATTGGCCTCGTGGATGACATGAGGTGGGATCGCTTCGAGCGCCGCCAACGGCGATTCGAGCAGAATCTCGCAATGATGAACACGACGCTGGTGCGCACGCCAGCCGGCGATCGCGTGCCCGCGAGTCACCTGCTTCGGCGGCCTGAAGTCCGGCTCGCGGACTTGATTGCCGGCGGCCGGCTGCCTGGCTTCGACTTGGATCCAAGTGACGCGACGCTCGACGTCACCAGCGCGGAAACCACGGTGAAATATGCCGGGTATCTGCGCCGGCAGGAGAGCGAGATCGAACGCGGCCGAAAAGACGAGCGGCGGCGCATCCCCGAGGACTTTCCCTTCGATCGCGTACCAGGGCTGTCGCGCGAAGTCGTTCAACGGCTGACGCAGGTCCGTCCAGACACGCTCGGCCAGGCACTGAGGATCCCCGGAGTGACTCCGGCGGCAGTCGCGGTGCTCGGCTCGTTCGTCGGACGCTTTTCAGCGGCGGCGAAGTGACCACGCTGGAATTCCGCGACAAGCTCGCGCGGCGGACGCGGCGTGCGAAGGCGCCGATTGCGCTCAGCATGCTCGATCCGCTCGAGGGCTACTACCGGCTCCTCACCCAGTGGAACGCGAAGATCAATCTCACCGCGCTCCCGCTCGATCCACCGACGGACGAAACCTTCGACCGCCTGCTCGCCGAACCGCTCGCCGCGGCGAGGCAAATTCCGACCCATGCGCCGAGCGTGTGGTTTGACCTCGGCTCTGGTGGAGGATCGCCGGCGATTCCGCTGAAGATTGCGCGTCCGGCGTTGCGATTGACGATGATCGAATCGAAGGAACGGAAGAGCGCTTTCCTGCGTGAGGCGATCCGCGCGCTCGCTCTACCTCACACATCAGTCGAAACCGGCCGTTTCGAAGTTCTCGCAAAGAACCCCATGTTTGCAGCTAAGGCCGACTTCGTCACCGTCCGGGCCGTGAAAGCTAATGTGGAGCTATTCGAGTCAGCGGCGACAATGCTGAAGCACGGTGGTCGTCTGCTGATGTTCAGGCCGGGGCATTCGCCAAGTCCGGATCCTCAGGGATTCCGTCGTCTGGCGACCTATCCGCTTCTCGACCAGCCTCCTAGCTTTCTTAGCATCTATGAACGGATGTTCCACGTGGAACAATCGAAGTAGCAACTGCGGCTGGAGTGAACGCGGATAGCCGCGTTCCACGTGGAACAATCTTGTGGGCTCTGGTATCCTCCGACCTCGCAGCGGAGATGTATCTCACGTTGTTGGTTGTTTGACCAAATATGGCGAGAGTTGTTGCAGTCGCGAATCAGAAGGGCGGGGTCGGTAAAACGACCACGACCATCAATCTTGCCGCGTCGCTCGCGGTGGCGGAGCGGCGCGTGCTGCTCGTCGACGTCGATCCGCAAGGCAACCTCACCAGCGGCGTTGGTCAGAAAGGCCTGGCCGCGAGCGCCGGCACCGTCTACAACGCGCTGACCACCAGCGAACCGACCACGGACGCGCGTCCGTTCGTGATTCCGACCGCGATCGACAGCCTGAAACTGATTCCCGCCGACCGGCATCTCACCGGCGCGGAAATCGAGATGGTCACGTTGAGCGGGCGCGAGGAACGGCTCCGCGACCTGCTGCGCTCCGTGCGCGCCGACTACGACTACATCTTCATCGACTGTCCGCCGTCGCTCGGCCTGCTGACGCTCAACGCCCTCGTCGCCGCCGACGCGGTGCTGATTCCGCTGCATTGCGAGTACTTCGCCCTCGAAGGGCTCGCCGATCTCGTCGGCACCATGCGCCGCGTCCGCGCCTCGCTGAACCCGGAGCTCGACATCGAAGGCGTGCTGCTGACGATGTTCGACGAGCGCACCAATCTCGGCCAGCAGGTCGCGACCGACGTGCGCCAGTTCTTCAAGGAGAAAGTGTTTCGCACCGTCATCCCGCGCAACGTCCGCCTCGGCGAGGCGCCCAGCCACGGCATGCCGGTGATCCTGTACGACGTCAAATCGCGCGGCGCGGAAGCGTATCTCGCGCTCGCGCGTGAAGTGCTCGAACGATCAGCGGCCACCGCCGCATGACGATAAGAACGGACCGCAGCGACCGCTGAGCACGGGAGAATCTTTTTCTCTGCAATCTCGGCGAGCTTCGCGGTTTCTTCCGTGAGTGGTTATGGAAAAACGCCCCGCGCTCGGTAAAGGCCTCAGTGCGCTCATTCCCGACATGCCCGAGCCGAGCCGCGCGTCGGCGGTCGAGGCCGACATCGATCGCCTCGAGCCGAACGACTTTCAGCCGCGCGGCCATGTCGACGAAGCGCGCCTCCAGGAGCTCGCGCAGTCGATTCGCGCCAACGGCATCATCCAGCCGATCGTCGTCCGCAGAATCGGCGACCGTTTCCAGATCATCGCCGGCGAGCGCCGCTGGCGCGCCGCCAAGGTCGCCGGTCTGCTGCGCGTCCCGGTGGTCGTCCGCGACGTCGCGCCGGGGAAAGAGCAGTCGCTCCTCGAGATGGCGCTGATCGAAAACATCCAGCGCGAAAATCTCAACCCGATCGAAGAGGCGCTCGCGTACCGCCGGCTCGCCGACGAGTTCCAGCTCACGCAGGAAGCCATCGCGACCGCCGTGGGCAAGGATCGCGCATCGGTGGCGAACGTCCTGCGCCTGCTCAAGCTGCCGGACGAAGTCCGCACCGAAGTGTCGTCCGGCCGCCTCTCGATGGGACACGCCCGCGCATTGCTCTCGCTGGCGGACGAAGCCGACCAGCGGCGTCTGGCGCGCGAGGTGATCGCCCGCAGCCTCTCGGTGCGTGAAACAGAATCGCTCGTCAAGAAAATCGTCGACGCGGGCAAGCCCGCGCGCGAAGCGGCGGAGCCGAAACCGGCCGACGTCCACACCCGCGCCGCCGAGGAGCGCTTGAAACTCATGCTCGGCACCCGCGTCCGCATCGTCCGCCAGGGTACGCGCGGCCGAATCGAGATCGATTTCGTCTCGGAGCCGGAGTTGATCCGTATTTACGAACAGCTGGCCGAGCGATAAAAAGGAACTGCGCTCCGCGGCTCCATCCTCATGAAAGGAGGTACGACGTGACCAAGCGCTTGACGCAGATGGTTTCCTGCGCCGGTTGAGCGAGCAAACTCGCCGCAGGCGAGCTCGCTCAGGTCCTGAGTGACATCCCCGCGCAAACCGATGACCGTGTCCTGGTCGACTTCAGGGACGCGGACGATGCGGGTGTGTACCGGTGGGACAGCGGGCCGGCGCTGGTCCAGACGGTGGATTTCTTCACGCCGATCGTGGACGACCCGTACGTCTACGGCCAGATTGCCGCGGCCAATGCCGTCAGCGACATCTATGCGATGGGCGGCCGGCCGCTGACCGCGCTCGCGATCGCCGCGTTCCCGAAAGAGGGGCTCGAGGCCGGCGTCATCAAGGCGATCTTTCGCGGCGGCTTCGACAAGCTGCGCGAGGCCGGCGTCGCGCTGCTTGGCGGCCACACCGTGCAGGACACGGAAATCAAATTCGGCTACGCGGTGACCGGCTCGATCGATCCCACGCGTATCCTCGCCAACGGCGGCGCCCGCGAAGGCGACGTCCTGTTCCTCACCAAGCCGCTCGGGACCGGCATCGTCGGCACCGCGATCAAGTTCGACCGCGTCGATCCCGCGCTCGCCGACGAGGCGGTGCATTCGATGCGGACGCTGAACCGCGCCGCCGCCGAGGCGCTGCAGACGCTGCCCGCCGGCGCGATCCACTCCTGCACCGATATCACCGGCTTCGGCCTGATTGGCCACGCCTCCGAAATGGCGAAGGCGAGCCGGGTCACGGTGACGATCGAGGCCGGCTCAGTGCCGGTGTTTACCGGCGTCCTCGCGATTGCCGCCGCCAACCGGTCCGGCGGGCTCGGGTCGAACCAGGAGCACTTCGCCGACGCGGTGCACGTCGACCCCGGAGTCGATCAGGACCGCGAGGCGATCCTCTACGACCCGCAAACATCTGGTGGTCTGCTAGTTGCGGCGAGCGGCGAAGCCGCGAATCGGGTCGCGGCCGCTTTCCAGGCCGCCGGTGTGGCCGCCACCCGCGTCGGTACGGTCGGCGTCGCGCGCCCCGGCATCCACATCGTGGTGCGGTCCTGAGCCCGGCTTGTGGCGCATTGTCTTTGAATGATATAAATTTGGGCTGCTTGTGAAACTCTTCGCAAGCTCCGAACAGGTGATCGTGTCGAAGGATCCTCGAGCGTGACCAACAAAACCGCGGCGATCCGCTACGCCCGCGCGCTGCTCGACGTCGCCATCAAGGAACAGGCGGACCTCGAGCTGATCGAGCACGAGCTCTCGCAGTTCGCCGATCTGTTCAAGCAGTACCCGCTGCTCGAAAAGGTGCTGCTCAACCCGGCCGTGCCGGTGCCGCGCAAGCGCGCCGCGGTCGCCGACCTGCTGGCGCAGGCGAAGTTCACGCCGATCGTATCGAAGCTGCTGACGCTGCTCGCGGATCGCGATCGCCTGGTGCTGGTGCCCGAGCTGCTCGCGGCGTATCGCGATCGGCTGCTCGACTTCCGCGGCATCGTCCGCGCCGAAGTCACGACCGCGACGCCGCTCGACGCCGCCCGCACCGACGCCGTCCAGCGCGGGCTCGCATCGCTCACCGGGCGCACCGTGCAGCTTGCGACCAGAGTCGATCCGTCGATCATCGGCGGCCTGGTGGCGCGCATCGGCAGCACCGTCTATGACGCGAGCGTCACCCGGCAGCTCGAGAAGATGAAGGAACGACTTGTAGAGAGTGTGTAGGGGCTAGGGGCTGGGAGCCGGGAGCGAGCACCCAGCACCTGGACGCGAGCGCCAGTCAGGAATGCAGACGATGGACATTAAAGCTGAAGAGATTTCCAAGATCATCCGCGAACAGATTGGCAGCTTCGCGGTCGACGTCGACGTCGCCGAAGTCGGCAGCATCATCTCGATCGGCGACGGCATCGCCCGCGTCCACGGCGTGGACAACGCGATGGCCGGCGAGATGCTCGAGTTCCCGCACGGCGTGTTCGGCATCGCGCTGAACCTCGAAGAAGAGAGCGTCGGCGCGGTGCTGCTCGGCGAGTTCACGGCGATCAAGGAAGGCGACCTGGTCAAGCGGACCGGGCGCATCATCTCGGTGCCGGTCGGCGAGGAGCTGCTCGGCCGCGTCGTCAACGCGCTGGGCCAGCCGATCGACGGCAAGGGCCCGCTCGGCACGACCAAGTTCTCGGCGATCGAGCGGATCGCGCCCGGCGTCGTCGATCGCCAGTCGGTGAAGGAGCCGGTGCAGACCGGGCTGAAGGCGATCGACTCGATGGTGCCGATCGGCCGCGGCCAGCGCGAGCTGATCATCGGCGACCGGCAGACCGGCAAGACCGCCGTCGCGATCGACGCGATCCTGAACCAGAGGGACACCGGCGTCATCTGCATCTACAACGCGATCGGCCAGAAGCAGTCGACCGTCGCGCAGGTCGTGCG
>JAOBWF010000368.1 GCA_025463215.1 Acidobacteriota bacterium
GTGATCCTGCTGGAGATGAAGATGGGCGCGCTCTTCACGATCGCGGGCGGTGCGCTGGCGTTCGCGGTGGCCGCAGTGCTCGGGGTTGGACGATTCTCCCGCTGAGGCCTTGCCGACGGCGGCTCACGCGATTGGCTGGGTCGGCAGACCTGCCTCCTGCCACGCCTGAAACCCCCCGTGAAGGGCCCGCACGCGTTTGAAGCCGCGATCCAGAAGTACGCGCGCCAAACTGGCGCTCGAGGCTTCGCTCGGTCACGTGCAATACAGGATGATCTCCTTGTCGAGCGGCATCGTGTTGACGTGTCTCTCGAACTCACCAGGTGGGATGCGTCGCGCGCCTGGGACCATTTGCGCAGACCCGCTGAACGCCTGCTCGCTTCGCAGGTCGATCACCAGGACCTCCGGCGGCTCCGACGCGAGCAGTCTTCGCAGTTCGGCGATGTCGACGCGCGCAACGGAATAGTGGCGCACGAGCCAACGCCTCTCGTACAGCTTCCATGCGACGAAGGCCAACACGGCGGCGCCTCCCAGCACTTCGATCGCCCGCTGCGTGCGGATCACGTGCGGCAGCACACGTTTGCCGAACACTACTCCCGACATGACGGCCGCTGCCGACCAGGTCATCGACGCGGCGCCGTCGATCGCCGCAAATTGTACGGGAGGCATGCGGAGGATCCCTGCGAGCGGCGCCACCATCAGACTGAGGCCGGGAATGAACTTAGCGCCCGCGACGGTCAGGGCCGGACGCCGGCGAAAACGGCGCTCTGCCCGTCCCACGCACGCGTCTGGATTGAGCGACAGGCGGCAGAGCAGTCCTAGCACCCGCCGACCCTGGATCCGCCCAACGGCATACCAAATCAGATCCCCCATCCAGAAGCCGCACGCGCTCGCAACCACGAGCGGCACCGCGGAAAACCGATACTCGGCGGCGACGCTCCCGGCGAGCAACAGCACAGGGAACGCCGGCACGGGTGCGCCAAGACTCTCGAAAAACGAAGCGGCGCACACAACAAAGAGACCCCGAGTAAGCAGTAGGTTGAGCACCCTTCACTATATCTATTCAGATGTCGGCCGGATCACAGACCAAGGCCTTCACGACCGGCTTGGAGCGACCGTCGATGACAGCACGTTTGTGACGCAGGTGTTACGCCGCAGAGAGCAGAAAGGCGCGCCTGATGTTCGAGCGTCCGGTTACTAGGCCCGTCGGCGCCGTGTGCCGCGAAGGACTCGAGCGGCGGATGCCCACGAAGGACTGAAGCAGGCGATCAGCACGGTGCTGTCGGGGAGCACGTGGCAGCGCTGCCGCGTACTCTTCATGCGTAACCTCCTCGCGACCGTGCCCCAGGGCGCGCGCGAAGCGATCGCCATGATCGTCCGCACCATCTTTGCGCAGCCGGATCACGCCTCGGCCATGACGCAGCTGCGAAAGGTCGCCGAGGGGCTGCGCACGCGATTGGTAGGAGCGATCTTGCTCGAGCATGACGACGAGTGGGCGGTGGCGGAGCGACGCTACTTCAGTGCGGAGTCGATGAAACTGCCAACGACGCCGTTGCTGTCCACGACCACGCAGGAGCTCCTGGCAGCAATCGGGTAGCGGTCACAGCTCAGGGATGGGTGCGATCAATTTCCACCACGTGCAGGAACTCTAACCTTACAATTGCACGACAGAGCCTGGTCGTGGACCTTTCCAGCTACGCGTTCTCGGCGTTGCGAGACGGTGAGTTGAGCCTGTATAGAGGCTCGGGAGTCGGCCTCGACCCCATACTTCTAGTGACGTCGACCGCGTCTCCGTCCTCGCGCGAGTCGATCGAACGGCTCGAACACGAATACGCCCTTCGCGATACGCTCGACGCCGTCTGGGCCGCGCGGCCCACGTCCCTTGTCCGCCGCGACGGTCGCATGGTGTTGGTGCTTGAGGACCCCGGCGGCGATCCGCTTGATCGGCTGCTCGGAGGACCGTTGGACGTCGCAGCGTTCCTGAACATCGCCATCCCGCTGGCGGAAACGCTCGGCCACGTGCATGCGAGCGGGCTGATCCACAAGGATGTCAAGCCGGCCCACATTCTCGTCAACGTCGCAACAGGTGGCGTCTGGCTCACGGGCTTCGGCATCGCCTCACGGCTGTCCTGCGAGCATCAGTCGCAGGCGCCACCAGAAGTGATTGCCGGCACGCTCGCATACATCGCACCGGAACAGACCGGACGGATGAACCGCTCCGTCGATTCCCGGAGCGATCTCTACGCGCTGGGTGTCACATTCTTTGAGATGCTCACGGGATCGCGCCCCTTCACGGCCAGCGATCCCATGGGATGGGTCCACTGCCACATCGCGCGTCAACCGGCGTCACCTGACGAGCGCGTCCCCAGCATCCCAGGGCCGCTCTCGGCGATCGTGCTGAAGCTGCTCGCGAAGACTGCCGAGGACCGTTACCAGACGACGGCCGGTCTCGCCGTCGACCTGCGGCGGTGCCTCGCGGACTGGGAATCGTTCGGTCACATCGAGGCATTCCCGCTGGGCGGACACGACGCGTCGGACCGCCTGCTGATCCCCGAGAAGCTCTACGGCCGCGAGCGCGAGATCGAGCTCTTGTTGTCGGCGTTCGACCGGGTCGTAGCGACCAGGACTCCCGAACTGGTCCTCGTCTCGGGCTACTCCGGCGTCGGCAAGTCCTCGATGGTGCACGAGCTGCACAAGAGACTTGTACCGACGGGCGGGTTGTTCGCGTCGGGCAAGTTCGATCAGTACAAGCGCGACATTCCGTACGCCACGGTGGCGCAAGCCATTCAGAGTCTGGTTCGCCGGCTGCTGGGGCGGAGCGAGGCGGAACTCGAGCGATGGCGCGACGCGTTGCGCGATGCGCTGGGCCAGAACGGGCAGCTGATCGTGAACCTGATCCCTGAGATCGAGCTGGTGATGGGGAAACAACCCCCTGTTCCCGGTCTCTCGCCGCAAGACGCCAGGAACCATTTTCACCTGGTGTTCCGGCGGCTCATTGGCGTCTTCGCTCGACCGGAGCACCCGTTCGTCTTGTTCCTCGACGATCTGCAGTGGCTGGATTCGGCGACGCTCGACCTGCTCGAGCATCTGACCACGCATTCGGAGGGGCAACATCTCCTCCTGGTTGGCGCCTACCGGGACAACGAGATCAGCCCGTCGCACCCGCTCGTGCGCACGCTGGAAGCGATTCGCGCTGCCGGCGCGCGGGTGCAGGAGATCGTGCTGGCACCGCTCGGGCTCGACGACGTCGGCCGTCTCGTCGCCGATGCGCTGCATTGCACGCCGAAACACGCCGAGCCTCTCGCGCAGCTGATCCACGGCAAGACCGGTGGCAATCCGTTCTTCGCGATTCAGTTTTTCACCGCGCTGGCCGAAGATCGGCTGCTGGTGTTCGACCGTGTCACAGCGGCGTGGCAGTGGGACATGGATCGCGTCCGCGCCAAGAGTTATACCGACAACGTCGTCGAGCTGATGGCGGAGAAGCTGATGCGGTTCTCCCGTGTGACCCAGCAGGCCGTGTCACAGCTCGCATGTCTGGGCAACGTCGCCGACGTTGCTACGCTAGCCCTGGTGCACGGGGGGACGGAGCACGCCGCCCACGCGGCACTCCGGGAAGCCGTTGAGGCCGGCCTCGTCGTCCGCCTGGATAGCGCTTACACGTTCCTGCATGATCGGATTCAGCAGGCGGCGTATTCACTCATTCCCGAACAGGATCGCGCCGGCGTTCGCTTGCGCATCGGCCGAATGCTGCTGGCGAGCATGTCGGGCGAGCAGCTCACCGAGCATCTGTTCGAGGTCGCGAACCAGTTCAATCGCGGCGCCGTGCTGCTCGCCGACCCGAACGAGAAGGCGGACGTCGCGACGATCCACCTGCGCGCCGGACGAAAGGCCAAGGCGTCGACGGCGTACGCATCGGCGTGCGCATACCTGGCCGCCGGTATGGCGCTGCTCGACGAACGGGACTGGAGCAGCCGGTACGAGTTGACGTTCGGCCTTTGGCTCGAACGCGCCGAGTGCGAGTTCCTCAGCGGAAACTTCGACAAAGCAGAGCAACTGATCGGGGAGTTAGTGGGGCGGGCGGGATCGAACGTCGATAAGGCGGCCGTCTACCAGGTCAAGGTGCTGCTCCACACTGTGAAGGCGGAGAATGTGCAAGCTGTCGAGAGTGGGCTCGAGTGCCTGCACCTGTTCGGCATTGACCTGCCGGCACACCCGACCGCCGGCCAGGTCCAAGCCGAATACGGAACCGTCTGGGAGAGCCTCGACGGGCGCTCGATCGAAAGCCTGATCGATCTGCCAATGATGACGGATCCGGAGCTGCGGACCGCGATGCAGGTGCTCTCGGTCCTCACCCCCGCCGCCTACGATACAGACCTTCGCCTGTTTTGCCTGCTGGTGTGCCGCATGGTGAACGTCAGCGTGCAGCACGGGATGAGCGGCGCTTCCGCGCATGGCTATGCTCATCTCGGAAGCATTCTCGGCCCGGTCTTTCATCGTTATCGCGACGCGTGTCGATTTGCCAGGCTCGCCTGCGACCTGGTCGAGAAACACGGCTTCATCGCCTATCGAGCGAAGGCCTACAATTCGATGGGGCTCGCTGCGCAGTGGACGCAGTCGATCACGACCGCGATTGACTTCCTGCGGGCGATGTTTCGAGCCGCAACCGAGACGGGGGACCTGACCTACGCCTGCTACGCCAGTTACCTGTGTTTTACGAACCTTGTCGCGAGGAACGATCCGCTCGACACGCTGTGGCGCGAATCGGAGACGGCCTTGGATTTCGTCCGGGAGGCGGGCTTCAGCGACATCGCGGACATCATTCGGAGCCAGCAACGCTTCATCGCGACCATGCAGGGCCGGACGGCCACTCTCTCCACCTTCAGCGATGCGCACTTCGACGAGGCGACGTTCGAGGCGCAACTGACCCCAGATCGGCTGGCCCAGCTGGTTTGCTATTACTGGATCGTCAAATTGAAGGCGCGGTTCCTATCGGGAGACTACGCGGAGGCGCTCGCGGCAGCGGACAAGGCGAAGCCGCTTCTTGCGGTCGCTGTCGCTCAGATCCAACTGCTCGACTACTTTTATTTTGCGGCGCTGACAGTCGCCGCGCTCTATGAGAAGGCGTCGCCGACCGAGCAAACCAGGTCGCGCGATCTCCTCACGATTCACGCCGAGCAACTGCGCGAATGGGCCGAAACCTACCCACCGACATTCGCTGACAAGCACGCCCTGGTGTCGGCTGAGATCGCCCGCATTGACGGGCGGGACGGCGATGCGGCGCGGCTGTATGAGCAGGCCATTCGAGCGGCGCGCGACCACGGTTTCGTCCAGCACGAAGCTCTGGCCTACGAGGTGGCGGCTCGATTTTACGCCGCGCGCGGCCTCGAGACAATCGAGCACGCGTACCTGTGCGACGCCAGGAACCGGTACGTCCGGTGGGGCGCCGCAGGAAAAGTCCGTCAGCTGGAACGGCGTCACCCGCACCTGCGCGAGCATCCGATTCAGACAACATCGCCCACCACCACGATCGGCGCGCCGGTCAGTCAACTGGACGTCGAGACGGTGATCAAGGCGTCACAGGTACTGTCGAGCGAGATCGTGCTGCCCCGGCTGATCGAGACCCTCATGCGGATCGCGGTGGAGCACGCCGGCGCCGACCGAGGCCTGCTGATTCTACTCCGCGGGAACACCCTGCAAATTGAAGCGGAGGCGAGCACCGACCGCAGGACGGTCGCCCTGACACTTCGTCAGGACACGGTGACACCGTACGAGTTGCCTGAGTCCCTGCTTCACACCGTGATCCGGACACGTCAGAACGTGCTCCTGGATGACGCCTCGGCCGAGAACCCGTTCTCGGCGGACGCCTACTTCCAACAGCCGCCGGCTCGCTCGGTGCTCTGCGTGCCGATGATGAAACAGGCCACGTTGATAGGTATGCTCTATCTCGAGAATACGCTGGCCTCGCACGTGTTCACGCGCGAGCGCATCGCGGTGCTCGAGTGGCTGGCGTCTCAGGCCGCGATCTCGCTCGAGAATGCCCGCCTGTATGCGCAGCTGGCCAATGAGAACCACGAGCGGCAGACGGCTGAAGACGCGCTGCGGGTGAGCGAAGAGCGATGGCGCAATTTGGTCGAGGGAGCCCCCGTCGGCGTCGCGTTGACTGATACACACGGGCATTACGTGGCGACGAACTCCGCCTTCCAGAGAATGATGGGCTACTCCGAGAGTGAGCTACGGGGCCGCGCCGCCGCCGACATCACCCACGAGGACGACCGTGTGATGACCTTGGCGATGATCGTGGCGACGGCCGAAGGCAAGCCCCCCACGGGCGTCGAGAAGCGCTACCGGCACAAGGATGGCAGTGTGGTCTGGGCCGAGGTCAGCGGTTTTCCGATCCCGGTCGCGGGTCGCACACCGCTGCTCGCCGGGATCGTGGTCGACATCACGGACCGGAAGCGGGCCGAGGACGCGCTGCGTCAGGCGCAGGCCGATCTCGCGCGCGTCAGCCGGGTGACGACGATGGGTGAGCTGACCGCCTCGCTCTCGCACGAGGTCAAGCAGCCGATTACCGCCGCGGTCACCGACGCGAACACCTGCGTGCGCTGGTTGGCGCACGATCCGCCCGATCTCGACGAAGCGCGCGCGGCGGCGCTGCGCGTCGTCCAGGACGGACGGCGAGCGACCGAGATCATCAGCCGGATCCGCCTGCCTTTCACCAAGGGGCGGACGGAGCGGGAATCGGTCGATGTCAACGAACTGATCCGGGAGATGACGGTCCTGCTCGGCGGCGAGGCTGCGCGCTACGGCGTCGCGGTCCGCGCCGCGCTGGCCGCCGATCTGTCGCCGGTGATGGCCGATCGTGTCCAATTGCAGCAGGTGCTGATGAACCTGATTCTGAATGGCATCGAGGCGATGAAGGCCCTCGAGGGCGAGCGGAATCTCACGATCAGTTCGCAGCGAGGCAACGGTGAGGAAGTCGTGGTGTCGGTCAGCGATACCGGCGTGGGGCTGCCACCGCAACAGGCGGAACAGATCTTCAAGGCGTTCTTCACGACGAAAAAAGATGGCCTCGGGATGGGGCTGTCGATCAGCCGCTCGATCGTCGAAGCGCATGGCGGCCGCCTGTGGGCCGCCGATCACGAGCCGCGCGGCGCCACGTTCTGTCTCGCCCTCCCGGCGCAGGGCGAGGCGCTCACTCCCGACGCCGCGACGGCGAGTCTAGAATGCCCCCCGATGCCGTGAAAATGCCCCGCGTGCGACACGTCGATCCGTCACGACGGCGATAGCCGCGATCCGCACCGCGTCTATCGGTGCTCCGTCTGCCGCCTTGAACTGGCCCTCAACACAACCACGAACCTGATGCAGGTTGCACTGCTCCGCGAGTCCGCCGACGACCAGCCGGAGCGTAGACCGCCCCTCAAATAGCTGACGCCGCGATGACAAGCTAGTCATTGCAACAACTACCTAGTCCCGAAGTCACAGGTGGCGTCGACGTCGAAGTGACTGGGTGCGTGACGTCGGCGTCGAGCGGGAGCGGCGCTCGCAATGTCCTCAGCCGTTCGGTGGCGTCGAACTTGCTCCGATTCGATCATAGGGACGTAAGTAGGAGGTCAGTAATGAGAATCGCTGCGACCGTATGTGCACTCTCCGTCGCTGCTTTGCCGGCATTGGCCGCTCCATCCAAAGATGAGGTGAAACGCCTGTCGAACGCAGGTGCGATCCTCACCGAACTGCGCAACGCGCCGGACAAGGGGATACCAGACAACCTGTGGAAGAAGGCGCAGTGTGTCGTCGTCATCCCGTCGATGAAGAAGGTCGCGTTTGTCGTGGGCGGCGAGTACGGCTCCGGCGTAATGTCCTGCCGAACCGCCGGCGCGTGGTCGAGCCCCGTATTCATGCAGTTGGCGAAAGGGAGCTGGGGCCTACAGATCGGCGGGGAAGAAGTCGATCTGGTGCTGCTGGTGATGAACAAGCGCGGCGTGGACAAGCTGCTGGCGGATAAAGTCACCCTTGGCGGCGATGCAGCGGTCGCCGCCGGGCCGCTCGGCCGCTCTGCCACCGCTGCCACTGACGCGCAGATGAGCGCCGAAATGCTGGCGTATTCGCGAGCGCAAGGTGTGTTCGCAGGTATCGACCTCTCGGGCGGTGTGTTACGCCCTGACAAGGACGCTGACGCCCGTGTGTATGGCGCGAATACGAAGGCGGCCGATGTCATCGCGGGTGCGGGGCACGTGAAGGCACCGGCTGAGGCCGCGCCGTTTACGGCCGCGCTGAGAGCCGACGCCGCTCAATCACGTCCGCAGTAGAAGTCCGAGCCGTAGTCGTATGTGGGAGGGGCGGCTTTGGCTCGTCCCTCCTGGCGCCTAACTGGAACTTCGTGTTCGGTGCGACCGTCATAGTTTTTTCGCCAACGTCGCAACGACCGTGGCCGTAGCCAAACGGCCGCACCGTAATATTCAGATGTTGTGATATAGGGTTCCCTTTCAACATTTTCGAACACGGGGCGCGCCCGGGTGGCAGCTGCCTGTTGAGGGCGTGCTCTTGCTGTTCGGGCTGGTCAACGCCGGCGTCCCGCTCCACGGACTCGAGGAAGGTATGTGGGCGATCCCGAGTGCCGCGCTCGGCCGGCCGGTCGGGATCGTTGTCGCTGCCGGGGTGGCGATTGCCGCGGGGCTCCACGTCCCGCTGCGCGTCGGTTGGCGGGAACTCGTGGTGATCGGATGCCGAGCGTCCGGTTACTAGGCCGGTCGGCGCGGTGTGCCGCGAAGGACTCGAGCGGCGAAACGCTTCGGCGTCTCTTCTGCGGGGCGCGTGCGAACACACCTGGGTCCGGCGTTTGCGCAAGCGCACGAAACCATGAGCGGTTGTGGAAAAGCTTAAACCATTAGGAGCGACATTGGCCCCGCAATGGCGCCAAGGTACTGTCCGGCCTGGTGCATCTCCGACATGCGGCTGAGCGCCTCCTGTTGGGGCTCGTCCTCGATGAGGGCCCTGAGAATCGCCTGTTTTTCGGGACGTGCGCGGTGTTGCGCGCAATGGCCTGTTGACTCAGCCGTGGGCCTGGCCCAATGTCACAGGCATGACGACGACAAAGCCCGGCCTCTTGCTCTGCTCAATCTGCGCCCTGACGCTGGCGTCCGCCTGCGCATCGTCGACGGCACCATCGGACGCGACGGCGGCCGCGATCGCCGCGGCCGCGGCGCCTGCACCGGCGCCGGCGCCGGCGGTGCCTTCGTCCTCGACCATCCACAACGCGATCACGACCGTCCTCTCGGGGCTGACGGCGGCCATCAACGGCACCAAGTCAGGGAAGGACGCGGGCCCAGTGTCGACGGAGCGCTTCCGGTTCGGACCAACGCTGGTCAACGGCAAGACACCCGTCACGCAATGCAATGCGAACGGCAGCGCCTGCACGATCGATTTCAATGAGACGTTCAGCCCGCCGGCAACCGCTTGTGCCGACGGCGGCGTCTCCACCACATCGGCAACGCTCGTCGGCCGCATCAGCGGCAGTTCGAGCTCTCTCTCTGGGACGCTGAACCTGAACGTGCAGTCGGTGTTCGCGGGGTGCTCCGCCGCCGGGTGGATTACGAACACGAACCCGCCGTTCACCACGAGGGGGGACATGACCTTCTTCGCGAATCACACGAGGCTTAACCTGGTGATGAGCGGCGGGATGGTGTTGACGAATGCGCCGGGGTTCCCGAACGGCCGCGCCGCCTGTGTGACCAATTCGGCGATCCTGCAGTGGGACGACATCACCGGCAACTGGGCGAACTCCGGATCGATCGACTGCACGCCGGGCGGCTCGTTCAAGTTCTAATCGGCGCGCGTGGGCGTCTCGTACGCGGTACCGGCGAGCAATACGGTCCTGCGCGCGTCGTACGGCCGGACGTTGCGGGAGTTGAATGGCGCGCCCGGCAGGACTCGAACCTGCGACCGCCGGCTTAGAAGAAGCACGCCTTCCGACCCGCAGACGTGTCTCAAAGGAGAATCTCGATTCAGAGGAAGAGACTTGACAGCGAGACGTTGGCCGAGACTCATCGCTTCATAGCGAGGGGTGCGAAGATTAGGATGGTCGTCCGTTCATCGTTCTCGCAGCACTCGAGATCGTTCGCGAGACGATTCGATCGCTGTATGTGCCGACGCGCCACGCGAAATGCGGCCAGAAGAACACAGCATTCAAGAAGTTCGAGGATGTGCCGCCCGATTCGCGACGCGTTGGCATCCTTATGAGAAGAATCCCCGAAGCTCCCGGCCTACTTGGTCGGGCTTGCCCCGCTGATTGGCGTTGCCAGAGGCTTCATGCCCGAGTCCCCTAAAGGTGACCCGCCGCGCCCGCGGAAACACTTTTGACAGCGTCCCCACGGACGTCTGAAGGTAGATCGGACTCTTCGTTCCGCCGAGCACAAGAAGGTCGGCGCGGATGTCCTTGAACCGGTCGAGCGGGCTTTCCGATTCGCAAATGAGCTGAAAATCGTAATGGAGCGTCGGTGCCAGCATCCGCATGGTCACGTCGCCGGCCTTCGCGTTGCGGTCCTCTCGCGCGATCATGTGCTTCGTGAGCGGCACCATTAACCAATGCGGCATCGCGCGAAAGAACGCGGGTCCCATTTCTGAGCCCTTCATGGCGGTGACCAAGGCCGCAGGGACGTTCCCCTCGGCGATCTCCCGATCGTACCGGGCGAGGAACGCGGTGGATGGTGATCTGTTCAGAATGAACGGCGGCTCGAAAATCGCGAGCTTCTGAATTGACGGGAGCGCGCGAGCGGCGTGGAGTGACACGATCGCCCCCACGCTCACGCCAAAGACGTAGTGCGCACGGGTCTTCGTGAGGATCGCATCGAGGTCCTCCACTTCCTTCGCGACACCGTACCCAACGCCGTACGTGCCGCTCAGGCCACGCCCCCGACGGTCCGGCAAGTAGATCGTGTAGGTGTCAGCCAGCGCCTCGGCAAGCTCGATGTGGCTGTGAGATGACTCCGCCGTCCCATGCAGGATCACGAGGCCTGGCCCGTGGCCGAGTTGACGATAGCCGATCGTCGTGCCGTCCTTCGAGGTCACAGAGGCGGTCATGGATTGGTCTGCGACGATAGCCGTCGAGTCCTCTAACACGCTGGTGTCGGATTTCATCTGATGACCAGCGATCTCAAGAGACAGTGCGGCAACGAGGGTCGCCGTGAAAAAGACGCGCATGATGTTGATGCGCCCACTAGCCGCGCTGTTGATAAAAGAAGGCGAAAGTCTTCAACGCCGCCAGCCACGCCACCAGCACCATCGCGTGACGTAGATAATTGAGGTTCAACCAGCGACTCGCTACCCCGACAGAGCCCGGTGAATCCGCGGCTCGCATCAGACCGATCATCGTCGGAATGAAATACGAGAAGGTGAATATCCGGTCTGCGAGTGCAGCTAGTCCAGCAGCCAGCCACCACCACCGCACGGGCCTCGACGCCCGGCAGGCGACGAACAGATTTGCCAGCGTGAGCAGCGTGAGCGGCACCGTCGTCACGAACGCCCAGAACCTTCGCCCAGTGTCATCGCGGAGCGCGGTATCGGCATTCCAGTGAGAGCCGGAGAGCTCCGATGAGGTGATCCACCGAGAGACGACGATTCGGTGTTCGTACAGGCCCGCGCCGAACGCGATACCAAGATTGATGACGAACAGCCACAACAGAGTCGCCGAAATCGTTCCTGGCATTTGGCTCTCCCCAATTCGTGCAGCCAGAATCACACGGGCAAGACCTGGTCGTCTTTCTGCCTCTTGCGGTGTTTTGCTGAATCTTGCTATCAAGCTGAATGAACGTCTTGGCACGGCAGAGGGCATTTGCAATGATGAGTGCATGAAGCCATGGCCGACCACGCTCGCCCGACCTACGCGACAAAAAGGTGGACCGTCACGCCAGCAGTTGATCCAATCAATCGGTATGCAGATTGTGCACTCTCAAGAGGAGTCTGCCGCCTTTGATGATGTCGCGGCGCGCATCCTCGCCCTGCACCGCAGCGACCTGGCGTGCATGACGATGCTGCTGTTTGGGGGAGCGGCGTCGGTCGATCAGCTGACGGCGGCCCTTCATGTCCAACGAGGCGCCGTCACGGCGGCCGTCGAGCGGCTCCAGCTGGCCGGCTATGCCCGGCGCCGGCCCGAGGTGGGTGGCGCTCGCATCGAGCTCACCGAGCACGCGCGCCGGTGGATCGAGCGAATCTGGGAACCGGTGCGTGAAGAGGGTGATCGGCTGTTCAGAAGCTATTCGACACGGGATCTGACGGTGATGAGCACGTTCATGGTCCGCTCGGGCGCGGTACAGGAGCGCCAGATCCGACGGCTGAGAAAGTGGCTGGAGCTTCCGTCATCAGCTGCGAGCGCGGCGCATCTTCGCGGAGGACTGTCGCCAGCTGCATTACGGCGTGTGCAACTCTTTGTTGAAGCGAATCTCGAGCGAACCATTCACCTCGCCGACCTTGCCGGGCGCGCCGAGCTGAGCCTTCATCATTTCGCCCGTGCATTCAAGATATCAGCCGGCATGACGCCGCGCGCATTCGTCGAGGAGCGGCGCATCGAACGAGCGAAGCAGTTGATCAACGAAACACACCATGCACTGGCCGACGTCGCCGTCGAATGCGGCTTCGGGACGCAGAGCCGGCTGACGACCATGTTCAAGCGTCGAACTGGCTTCACACCAGCCGAGTACCGACGCGGCCGATCGCGGTCGACCGCACGGGCATAGCGAGAGATATGTCCGCAATCAGAACTTCGATCGGCCAGTGCTGGGTCACCGCGACCTGAGAGGGCTCTCGCAACGTGTATCGACGGCCGGGCGCGAGTGTTATCCGGCTCAGTGGTGGGCGCAGCTGGTGGGCGCACTTCGAGTTCACCCGCATAATCATTGAGCCGACTATCCTCTGCGAAAAGATCGAGGATTTGCTGGAGGCGAGCGCGTCAGCGCGGATCTCAAGCTGAACCCCGCCGACGGCAACTAAACACTGGAACCCGGCTGCTGGGACCGGTAACCGATCCGGCGTCAAGGACACGTTGTGCGCCGCTGATATCCGTGAAGTACTTCGCTTGGCATGACGCGAAGAACGCGGAGCTCAGGGCGGATGGCGGTATCGGGTTCCGAGGACCGCGTTCTACGCCCACGCCGCGCAATATAGTGCGGGACTTCAGAAGTAGGTGCTGAATACGATGACGGAGACGCGAGGCGAGCGAGTCGAAGACGAAAAACGATCAACAAGACGCGAGGTCACACCAAATTGCGGCGGACGGAACGCTAATCGAATGTGAGTGACCCAAGATGAACTTCTATCGTTGAGATGAGAGCAACAACCGGTGCAGCCAGAGACTCCCTAGCTCGGTGGCGGCAACGGCGATTGCTTGAAGTCAAAGCAATCCGACATGTCGTCTGACGCCGCGTCCCGTGCATTCAGCGGTTTCAGCCCGAAGGTCACTTCGCAGAACTTCACGACGCTCACGTGCGAATGGAACGCCTTGGAGATGCCCCGCTTCGAGAACGGGCTGATCACCAGGCACCCGACGCGCGGCCCGTAACTGAACTGTGTGTTCGCGTAACTCGGTTTCTTACTCGGGCTGCCCCCCGTCCATGTGTCCTTCAGCGGAGGCGGATCGAGATGGTCGTGCCAGCCGCCCCAATCGTCCCACGTAATAATGATCGCGGTCGTCGCCCACAGCGCGCTTCGTCCTAGCGTGCGCACCCGATCGGCGGTCCACTGGCTCCCCAGCTTGACCGTCTGCTGCCGGGCGTTTGCCCCGTAGGGAGGATGCTCAGACAGGTCGAGTGGTGCGTACACCCAGGAGACATTCGCCAACTGTCCAGCGGCGACGTCGGTATCGAATCTCGTCCACGGCTGAATGTGCGGGCTGCGCTGCAGTTCCGTGATCTTCGAGAAGTAACTGAACCCCGGGTCCCCGTACGTCGCCCAGCGAAGCTTGGCTCGCTCCAAGGCTTTCGGCAGGGTCGGAATGTTGAAAGGCTCCTGCGGCTGGTAGGTTCGGGTCGCGCTGGCGTTATCGATGATCGGCGACGCCGCCGCGATCAGCATCAGGTGGTTGGGTTCCGACTGACTGGCCACCTCGGTAAAATAGTTGTCACACAGCGTGAACTGTCTCGCGTACGAAAAGTACGCCGGAATATCCTTCTCGCCGTACTGGAGCTTGACCGCGTGCGCCGCCCGCTCCAGCCATGCGGCGTGATCGTGACGGGGATCGCCGCCCGCCGGCGGGTCCTGCGCCGGGGGAAGGATCTCGCCGTTGACTCCCGGAAATGATCCGAAGTAGTTGTCGAACGCGTGATTCTCCTTGACGATGATCACGACGTGGTCGATTGGGTTGTACGGGTTCATGACTTCACCGTCTCGACCCATGCGTTGGCTCGATTCGTCCCGTCCAGTCGAACCGTGTCGGTCCCCACTTTCTCGGTCTTCCAGGCGCAGATATCGCCAATATCTCGCCGTTCGTATCCTCCTAACCAGCCTGGGCCTCTAATCAAGTCTGTGATCCCCTCACAGCTTACAACGCACACGCCCGCGCAGGCGCTAGTCGCTTGCAACGGCGGGTAGCCTTACGGCGGTTGCAGACTACGGCTCTATTGTCGGGTCAGCGTCGAAGTGGCGATAGGAGCCAACTGGTTGGCCGTACCAGCCAATCCGCCAGCCAATCGTGTCGCTCGCCGAATTCCTGTGGTAAGGCAGTTCGCGTCGGAGAACAAGCGGTGGCATCCGGGGACCAATTGCTAGTCCGATCGCATCCGATTGTGGTGTTCGTCTCGGCACAATTTGAGCGGGGTCGGCAGGAGCCGCGCCCGCCTGACCCACGCGCCGACCCACGCGAACGCTCCAAACGAGCGTACCCACGCGGCGACCCACGCGGACATCGAAGGGTTCTGATGGGTAGTGACGGAACCTGAAGGGCTGCGAATGTGTGATTTTCCGAATGAACCGGAAAGGAGTGGTGCGCCCGCCGAGACTCGAACTCGGGACCCCCGGCTTAGAAGGCAGATTCTCGCGGTTCTTCGGAGTCCGTCGTTTTGGCGAGCTTCCGAACACTCAATGTTTCGGCTGGTTGTGGAAGTCTGATGAACTCTGCGGATCGGCGCGGCTCTGACGTACTACAAAATCGTCTACAGCGCATAGGGACCGAATCGACACCACCAGTATGCTGTGTGAGTGCGCACATGCGGACGGACCCGAACGTTGCACGAATTACGCAAATGATGGACGGACGGGCGATCACGCTCGACGTCGGCGTTCGTAACGCTGCGGGACCGATCATTCATGCTCATTTTCCAATCCCTGCCCTCGCCGGGTGCGCTAACGCTTCTCGGTGAGCACGTCTCCTATTCAGCTTCTATTTCCTTCGTGGGACGTTCACCATATACGTGAACACCTCGGCGGAACCCGATGTCTCGCGAGAAAGAAGAGTAACTGCGTCATTGGGCGCTCCCTCCGGCGTGAGGGTGAACTTCGCTCCGTCTGGCATCTCAATGCGGATCTCAGCTGACTGACGCTTCGCCGGAAAAGACACAGAGAAACTCCGGCCATATGTCAATTTTGTTACGACTTCCACTGGTGCGCCAGGGGCATCACGCAACTCTGAGACCGCACCAGTCAAGGTCCAGGTGCACGGACTGCCCCAAGCTTCGAAATCAAGTACCGCTCGCCGGTCCTGATCTTCCATCCGCAGCGGGCCTCGCGCGCCTGTCCAAGGGCATCCTACTCCGCCCTGCGCCAATGTGACGCCGGAACCTTTGATTGCCCGCGACTTGAACGTGCACTGCGTAAGGATAGTGCCGCGGCCCTGAACTCCCGTATCCGCTTTGGTTGTGGTCACCGGTCACTGTGGCATTAGAGGTGCTGCCCGCTGCGACCCACTGCTGGGATAGAGGCACATGCTTAGCGGTTGCGGTAC
>JAOBWF010000220.1 GCA_025463215.1 Acidobacteriota bacterium
TCTGGTCGACTTCATCCTTGCTGAGCGGCGTTGGCTTGGCGCCCGCGCCGACAAAGCCGGTGACCTTCGGCGTGTTCTTCACGACGTGCCACGCGTTGTCGGACATGTTCATCTCGACAAGGATGTAGCCGGGGAAAAACCGCTTCGCGGTGACCACTTTCTTGCCGCCGCGCATCTCGACGACGTCCTCGGTCGGAATCAGGACCTCACCGATATCGCTCTGCAGGCCGTAGGCCTTGACCCGCTCCTGCAGCGACTCGGCGACCTTCTTCTCGAAGCCCGAGTAGGTGTGGACGATGTACCAGTTCTTGGTGGCGACGTCGGTCATGCCGCACCAAACTTGTGCAGGATCCACTGGAACAGCGTCAGCAGGATCGAGTCGAGCGCGAACAGATACAGTCCGAAGAACACCGACGTCGCGATGACGACGACCGTGGTGGCGTAGACTTCCTTCTGCGACGGCCACGTGACGCGCTTGAGCTCGTTGCGCACTTCGCTCAAGAACAGACGTCCGCGCTCGAAGCGGCCCCCGGCCGCGTCTTTCACATTGTCGAGCGTCGTCGGCGACGAATTCACTGCCATAGATACCCCGAAGGACTGGCAGGCCAGGAGGGAATCGAACCCCCAACCCCCGGTTTTGGAGACCGGTGCTCTGCCAATTGAGCTACTGGCCTACTTACTTCGACTCTTTGTGAGACGTGTGTTTCCGGCAGAACCGGCAGAACTTGCTCATCTCGAGCCGTTCGGTCGTTTTCTTCTTGTTCTTGGTCGTGCTGTAGTTACGACGCTTGCACTCGGTGCAGGCCATCGAAATGATGTCTCTCATGTCCTTCGCTCTCAGGGGCTCGGTGCTCGGGGCTGGAGGCGAGCCACTCGTGGCTCGCTCCCAACGCCTGGCTCCTCGCGCCTACTCGATGATTTCCGTAACCGTGCCGGCGCCGACGGTGCGGCCGCCTTCGCGGATGGCGAAACGCGCGCCCGACTCGAGCGCCACGGGGGCCATCAGCTCGCCGGTGATTTCCGTGTTGTCGCCCGGCATCACCATCTCGACGCCTTCCGGCAGGTGCAGCGTGCCGGTGACGTCGGTGGTCCGGATGTAGAACTGCGGACGGTAGCCGTTGAAGAACGGGGTGTGACGGCCGCCCTCCTCCTTCGACAGGATGTAGGCCGTGCCCTTGAACTTCGTGTGCGGCTTGATGCTGCCCGGCTTGGCCAGCACCTGGCCGCGCTCGACGTCTTCCTTTTCCACGCCGCGCAGAAGGACGCCGACGTTGTCGCCCGCCTCGCCCGCGTCGAGGATCTTGCGGAACATCTCGACGCCGGTGACGATCTTCTTCTCGGTCGGCTTGAAGCCGACGATCTCGATTTCCTCGCCGACCTTGACCTTGCCGCGCTCGATGCGGCCGGTGACGACGGTGCCGCGGCCGGAGATCGAGAAGACGTCTTCGATCGGCATCATGAACGGCTTGTCGACATCACGCTGCGGCAGCGGGATGTAGCTGTCGAGCGCTTCCATCAGCTTGGTCACGCTCTCGACGCCGCTCGGATCACCCTGCAGCGCCTTGAGCGCCGAGAGGCGGACGACCGGGATGTCGTTGCCGGGGAAGCCGTAGGAGATGAGCAGTTCGCGCACTTCCAGTTCGACCAGGTCGAGCAGTTCCGGATCGTCGATGGCGTCGACCTTGTTGAGGGCGACGACCATGTACGGCACGTTGACCTGCTTGGCGAGCAGGACGTGCTCGCGGGTCTGCGGCATCGGGCCGTCGACGGCGCTGACGACGAGAATCGCGCCGTCCATCTGCGCCGCGCCGGTGATCATGTTCTTGACGTAGTCGGCGTGGCCCGGGCAGTCGACGTGCGCGTAGTGCCGGTTCGCGGTCGAGTACTCGACGTGGCTGGTGGCGATGGTCATGACCTTCGACTCGTCGCGGCGGCCCTGCGACTCCGAGGCCTTGGCGACTTCATCGTACGAGATGAACTTCGCCCAGCCCTTGTCGGACGACACCTTGGTGAGGGCGGCGGTCAGGGTCGTCTTGCCATGGTCGATGTGGCCGATGGTGCCGACGTTGACGTGCGGTTTGCTGCGATCAAATTTTTCTTTAGCCATGTCTGCGATCCTCGCCTACGTTCGTGTGATGGAGCCGATGTCCAGAATCGAACTGGAGACCTCGTCCTTACCAAGGACGCGCTCTGCCAACTGAGCTACATCGGCAATCCCGGTCGTTTCTGCTCAGTTCGTTGTGCCGCCTTCGCGTCACCCGGCTTGCCTGGCCGAAGCCGCGCTCGCGCCCGCTTCGGCGTGGCGAAGGCTGGAGCGGGAGACGGGGATCGAACCCGCGACCAACAGCTTGGAAGGCTGTGACTCTACCACTGAGTTACTCCCGCCTCGTCTCACGTGCCCTGAGTCCTTTTGGTCATAAGTGGTGGCGAGGGAAGGACTCGAACCTTCGAAGCCGCTAGGGCGACAGATTTACAGTCTGCTGCGTTTGACCGCTTCGCTACCTCGCCGGCGAGCTGTGTATGTGGAAAACGGCTGTTCGGTCTACCTAAGGCCGGCGAATCGGTCGACGGAGCTGGCGAAGGGATTCGAACCCCCGACCTGCTGATTACAAATCAGCTGCTCTACCAGACTGAGCTACGCCAGCCAAGACAAAAGGTGAACTTTAGCACGTCCCGTGCCACCACTGCAAGTGGCTGCGGGTACGGCTCGTGGACGAGCCATGGGCCGCCCAAGGCCTGTGCAAGAACCTCCCATTGTACTCATTTCGCGGCGCGCTGGCGTACCGCCTCGAACAGGGCGATGCCGGCGGCGACCGACACGTTCAAACTTTGAACATGACCGCGCATCGGGATCGACACCAGCCAGTCGCAGCGCTCCCGCACCAGCCGCCGCAGCCCGGATCCTTCGGCCCCCACCACGATCGCCGTCGGCACCGTCAGATCGACCTCGTCGTAGCGCTGCGGCGCGTCGCCGGTCAGGCCCACCGTCCAGACCCCCGAGTCCTTGAGGATCTCGATCGCCCGCGCGATGTTCACCACCTCCGCGATCTTGACGTGCGCGACCGCGCCCGCCGACGCCGCCGCCGCCGCGCCGTCGAGCCGCGCCGCATGGCGCGACTGCCGCACGACGCCGTCGCCGCCGGCCGCGTCCACGGTGCGGAGAATCGCGCCGACGTTGTGCGGATCCTCGATGCTGTCGAGGACGACGATCAGCGGCGCCGCCGTCGCGCCGATCACCAGGTCCTCCACGCTGTAGCTCCCCGCCTCGGCCACGTCCGCGATCACCCCCTGATGCCGCTGCCGCGCGCCCAGCCGATCGAGCTCGTCGCCGCTCACCCGCTCCACGCGGACGCCCTGCTGCTCGGCCAGCCGCACCGCTTCGGTGAGCCGATCGTCGGCGCGCGGCGACACGCGGATCAACGTCACGCGCTTCGCGCGCAACGCTTCGAGCACGGGATTGATGCCGTAAATCAGCATAGTGAGTCAAATGCCGCCACGACGGGCACGACCGCCGTCGTGGCTAACGCAGCGTTTCCTCCAGCGCGCGCGCGAACGCGGCCGCGCGCTCGCGGTTGCCGACGATCTTCGGGATGCCTGCTGATGCCGGGAGCTCCGCGCCCAGATCGATCGCCGGAACCGCCAGGTCCAGCTCGGGACCCTCGGCGCGGCCGGTGAGGACGACGCGAATCGGGTGAAACAGCGCCTTTCCCTTTTGACTCGTACGGACCTTGACGCGGTTCGCAATCTCGCGGAATTTCTCACGGTCGAGCCGCGGCGCGGCCGCCAGCTCCTCCGCGAGCGCGGCGACGACGCCGCGCGTGCCCTCTTCGCGCATCTCGGCCACTAGACGCTCGTCGGCGAGCGCCGCCGCCGCGTCGTAGTGGAACAGAAAGGCGAGACGCGCCGGCACCTGGCTGAGCCGATCGACCGACGCGCTCGCCATCCCGATCGCCGAGGCCAGAAACTGGAGACCGCGATCGTTCGGCGCCATCAGCACGCCGGCCTCCTTGAAGTATGGCAGCGCCAGCTCCGCGAGGCGCGCCGGGTCGGCCATCTTCAGGTAATGCCGGTTCGCCCACGCCAGCTTCTCCTCGTCGAACACGCCGGCGCTGTGGCCGACGCCTTCGAGCGAAAAGCGCCGCGCGAGCTCCTCGATCGGCAGCAGCTCGTCGCCGCCGCCCGGCGACCAGCCGATCAGCGCCAGGTAGTTCACCAGCGCCTCCGGCAGATAGCCCTTGGCGCGGAACTCGGCGACCGACGTCGCGCCGTGGCGCTTCGACAGCGGGCTGTGATCCGGTCCCATCACCAGCGACAGGTGCGCGAAGGTCGGCGGCGTGAAGCCGAGCGCCTCGTACAACAGAATCTGCCGCGGCGTGTTCGAGATGTGGTCCTCGCCCCTCACCACATGCGTCACTGCCATCAGCGCATCGTCGACGACGACGGCGAAGTTGTAGGCGGGGGTGCCGTCGGCGCGGACGATCACCGGATCGCCGATCACGTCGGTCTGGAAGCGCACGTCGCCGCGCACCGCGTCGGTGAAGACGACGTCGCGTGCCTCGGGGACGCGGAAGCGGATCGCCGGCCGCTCGCCGCCGGCAAGGCGCGCCGCCGCCTGTTCGCGCGACAGCCGGCGGCACGTCCCGGCGTAGCGCGCCGGGCGGCCGTTCGCGAGCGCGTCCTGGCGATCCGCGTCGAGCTGCGTCGTCGAGCAGAAGCAGTAATACGCGGCCTCGGCGGTCAGCAGTTCGGCTGCGTACGAGCCATAGAGATGCAGCCGCTCAGACTGGCGATACGGACCGTGCGCGCCGCCGATGTCCGGCCCCTCGTCCCAGTCGAGCCCGAGCCAGCGCAGGTCGCGGACGATCGCGGCTTCGGATTCCTTGGTGGACCGCTCGGCGTCGGTGTCCTCGATGCGCAGGATGAACGATGCGCCGGAGCCGCGCGCGAGCAGCCAGTTGAACAACGCGGTCCGGGCGTTGCCAACGTGGAGCTGACCGGTGGGACTTGGAGCGAAGCGGACTCTCATGAATTTGGAATCGTGAATTTGGAATTTCGAATGCGACCACGCATTCCAAATTCCTGCGTCGTACCCTAAATTGCGCTGATCAACGCGATCGCGTGGGCCGCGACGGCCTCGCCGCGGCCGACCGCGTCGACCCCTTCGTTGGTCTTGCCCTTGATACTGACGCGCGCGGCGTCGATGCCGAGCGCGCCGGCCATCGACGCCCGCATGGCGTCGACGTGATCGCGGATCTTGGGCGCCTCGAGAATCACCGTCACGTCGACGTTGCCGATCGCGAATCCTTCCGCGGTCACGAGCCCGGCGACCTGGCGCAGCAGCTCGAGGCTGTCGGCGTCTTTCCAGCGCGCGTCGGTATCCGGAAAGTGGCGGCCGATATCGCCGAGTCCGGCGGCACCCAGGATCGCATCGGTCACGGCGTGACAGACGACGTCGGCGTCCGAGTGCCCGAGCGCGCCGCGCTGCGCCGGGATGGTGACACCGCCGAGGATCAGCGGACGGCCGTCGACCAGCCGGTGAAGGTCATAGCCCGTGCCGGCACGATCGAGGGGCGGGGTGCGGGGTGCGCCCTGCGCCGTGCGCGGGGCGGCGTGCGCGGCTGCGATCGCTTCGCCGAGCGTCATGTCATCGCGCGTCGTGATCTTGATATTCGTCGCCTCGCCGTCGACCAGCCGCACCGGTAATCCGGCGAGCTCGACCAGCGCCGCTTCGTCGGTCGCCTCGATGCCGTCGCGCGCGCCGAGCTCGAGCGCCTGGCGCAGGATGTCACGGTGGAACGCCTGCGGCGTCTGCGCGAGATAAATGGTCTCGCGCGGCAGCGTCGCCTTGACCACGCGCACGCCTGGCCCGAGGCGCGATCCCTGCGCATCGCGCCTGTCCCGCGCGTCCTGGCGCTCCTGTCCGACTTTCACCGTGTCGCGCGACTGGACGGCGGCGAGCGCCGCCCCCGATTCGGCGGCGGCGGCGATCGTGCGCGCGATCAGATCCGCACTCGCGAACGGCCGCGCCGCGTCGTGGATCACGATGATGTCGCTCTCTGCGGCCGCCGCCGCGAACGCGTTCGCCACCGAATCCTGACGACGGATGCCGCCTGCCACGATGCGGATCGGCTTCGCCGCTCCGTGCCGCGCGAGGGCTTGCGCGGCGCGGAGGTACGCGGGCGGATCGTCGGCGAGCGCCTGCGGCAGCGCGATCACCAGGGCGTCGACCGAGGGGTGCGCGGCAAACGCGGCGACGCTGCGCTCGAGGATCGGCCGGCCGCCGATCGACAGCAGCTGCTTCGGCTCGGCGCCGCCGAACCGCTGGCCGCGTCCGCCCGCGGCGATGATGGCAGTGACATGCATTGGATGAAGCTTTCAGCGGTCAGCGTCGGCACTCGCTTTTCAGGTCGCAGCCCTGAGAGGCGACTGAACGCTGAGAGCTGTTGGCTGACAGCGCCTATATGGTATCGCTTGTGAACTGACGCTGCTCGACGGCCGCGGCAACGATGGCGTGGACTTCGTCGGCCAGCTTCTTGGCGTCGCGCGGCGTCGGCGCCTCGAGCGCCGGAGGCTGGATCGGCGCGTGGATCACCAGGGTGACGTCGGCTGGCCGCGTCTCGAGCCGTCCCTTTGGCATCGACTCGCGCGTGCCGATGACCGACAGCGGCACGATCGGCAGCCCCGCCTGGATGGCGAGCAGGAAGCTGCCGCCCTTGAAGCGCGCGACGTGGCCGTCCCGGCTGCGTGTCCCTTCGGCGTAAATCAGCAGCGACAACCCTTCCGAGACGAGCGCCCGCCAGCGCCGCAAAATCCCGGACGGATCCGGGTGCCGGCGATCGACGAACAAATGGCCGCCGCGCCGCAGATGCCAGCCGAGCACCGGAAAGCGCGCCAGCGACACCTTCGCGATGATCCGCAGCTGCGCCGGCAGAGAGGCGAAGATGACCGGCGTGTCGTAGATGCTCTGGTGGTTGGAGACGAAGACGTAGGTCGCGCCCGGCGTGATGCGATCGAGCCCTTCAACCGTGACGCGGACGCCGGTCGTCTTCAGAATCAGCCACGACCAGGCGCGCGCGCAGCCGTGCGCGAAATAGCCGCGGCGGTCGAACACGCTCGAGAGGATCGACGCCGCGCCGAGCACGACGGTGTAGATGGTGATCGCGGGGATGAGAAAGAAAACCGTCCGCCACCAGTGAAATGGGGGAATACGCAATGTGGAATGATGAATTGAATCCCTAAGTCTGCTGCGGGACCGCCGGGGCGGCCGGCGCCGCGGTCCTGACCCGCTCGATCCGCTCCGGCGACGCGGCGGGCGCCGGCGCGCCCGCGCCCATCCCGGCCTCGACGTAGCGCCCGAAGATCATCTTCCCCGCCGTCGTCTGCAGCACGCTGGTGACGACGATGTCGATGGTCTTGCTGATCATCTTGCGCGCGTTGTCGACCACGACCATCGTGCCATCATCGAGATACGCGACCCCCTGATTGTATTCCTTGCCTTCCTTGAGGATGAAGACCTTCATGATCTCGCCGGGCAGGACCACCGGCTTGAGCGAGTTGGCGAGCTCGTTGACGTTCAGCACGGCGACGCCGCGCAGCTGCGCGACTTTGTTCAAGTTGAAATCGTTGGTGACGATTTTCCCCTGCAGCGCGCGCGCCAGCTCGATCAGCTTGAGATCGACCTCCTTGACCTCCGGGAAATCCATGTCGGAGATCACCACCTCGATGCCCGACATCTTCTGGACCTTCTGCAGGATGTCGAGGCCGCGGCGGCCGCGATTGCGCTTGAGCGAGTCGGCGGAGTCGGCGACCAGCTGCAGTTCCTTGAGGACGAACTGGGGAACCACCAGCGTGCCATCGACGAAGCCGGTTTCGCAGACGTCGGCGATCCGGCCGTCGATGATCACGCTGGTGTCGAGGATCTTGTAGCGCCGGGTCGGCCCGGCGGCGCGAAACAGGCTGACCAGGCGGGTCGGCTCGAGCCACTCGCCCTGCTTGGCGCCGAGCACGAGGCCGAGATAGGGCAGCACGATCAGGACAAAGCTGTGGAGGAACTCGACCCGCCGATCGCCGTTATCGGCCCAGAACAGCCCCGAGGTGATGAGGTGCGCGATGCCGAGGCCGACGGCGCAGCCGATCAGCGCGCCGAACACACGGGTGACCGCGGTCTCACGCAGACGGCTTTCGAACAGGACGACGAGCGCGGCGAGCGCGAGGCCGAACCCGACGTTGACCGGAACACCCACCGACAGCGGCTGAAGCAGCGCGGCGGCATAGGCCACCACGGTCACGAACATTATCCGCCCGAGCGCAAACCAGGCCATAGGGACAGCCCCCGCGTATGTATTCGCCGCCTGTATGAAGAGGAGAATGAGCGACGGGACCGCGGCAGAGGCCCCGCGGGAAAGATATCACCAATTGTCACGCCACGCGCTATGTCAATAGGGCGTCGAGCGCTTCGCCGACTGTCCGCACCCCGACCAACTCGCACTCGCCCGCCAGCTGGCCGCGGTCGGCCGGATCGATGTTCGCCGCGGGCATGATGCAGCGCCGGAAGCCCATCTGCGCGGCTTCACGGATACGCAGCGGCGCCTGCGAGATGCCGCGCACCTCGCCCGCCAGGCCGACCTCGCCGAACATCGCGGTCGTCGAGGGAATGACGCGGTTGCGGACGCTCGACGCGATCGCCGCGAGCACGCCGAGGTCCGAGGCGGGCTCGTCGACGGTCATCCCTCCGGCGATGTTCACGAACACGTCGTCGCCGATCAGGTTAAGCCCGGCGCGCTTCTCGAGCACCGCGAGCAGCAGCGTGAGGCGCTGCTGATCGATGCCGCTCGCCATCCGGCGCGCGTTGCCGTAGGAGCTCGAGCTCACCAGCGCCTGCACTTCGACCAGGATCGGCCGCGAGCCTTCAACCGAACAGAGCACCGCTGACCCGGGCGCGTTGATCGGCCGTTCGGCGAGAAACATCTTCGACGGATTCGGGACAGGGCGCAGGCCGGTCGACGTCATCTCGAACACCCCGAGCTCGCTCGCGGCGCCGAACCGGTTCTTGACGGCGCGCACCACGCGATGGGAGTGATGCCGCTCGCCTTCGAAGTACAGCACCGTGTCGACGACGTGCTCGAGCGCCTTGGGACCGGCGAGCGTGCCGTCCTTCGTGATGTGGCCGACGAGGAAGGTCGGAATGTTCTGGCCTTTGGCGGTGAAGAGCAGCTGCGTCGCCGCCTCGCGAACCTGGCCGATGCTGCCGGGCGCCGACTGGAATTTCAGCGAGAACACGGTCTGCACCGAATCGACGATCACCAGCGCCGGCTTGATGCGCGCGATTTCCTCGAGAATCCGTTCGAGACAGGTCTCCGCGAGCAGGTACAGCGGCGCCTCGCCGACGTTGAGGCGTTCGCCGCGGGACTTGATCTGATGCTCCGATTCTTCGCCCGAGCTGTAGAGCACCGGCCCGACGCTGTTCGCCATGTTCGCCGCCGCCTGGAGGAGCAGCGTCGATTTGCCGATGCCGGGCTCGCCGCCGAGGAGGATCAGGGACCCTGGCACCACGCCGCCGCCGAGCACGCGATCGAACTCGTCGATCCCGGTCGTCAGGCGCGCGTGATTGGCGATCTCGACGTCGGCATAGAGCTGTGCGGCGCCGATCGTGCCGGCCATCGCGTAGCGGTGCGGACCAGCGGCGGCGCCTGCCGCTTCGACCTGCGGCCGCTCCTCCACGAGCGAGTTCCACGCGCCGCAGTCGGCACATCGCCCCAGCCACTTCGGCGACTGCGATCCGCATTCCTGGCAGACGAATACGGTGGTGGGACGTTTAGCCATGGTCTATCGGGTAATCGGGTAATCGAGTAATCGAGTCTTGCGTAATCGATCGGGCGATTGACACCCGATTACGCGATGACCAGATTACCCGATTCCGCAATCCATCAGGCGTAGACGCGTTCGATGCGGCTGCCGATCCTGCACAAAATCTCGTACGGGATGGTGCCGATCTGCGCGGCCATCTCGCGCACGTCGATGCGGTCGTCCCCCTGCGGGCCGATGATGACGACTTCGTCGCCCGGCGAGACGTCGAGGCCGGTGACGTCGGCCATCAGCATGTCCATGTTGACCGAGCCGACAATCGGCGCGCGGCGGCCGCGGATCAGCACGCTGCCGCGGCCGGCGAGCCGCAGGTCGAGGCCATCGGCATATCCGGCCGGCACGATCGCGATCGTCGTCGGCTGCTCGGCGGTGAATTTCAGGCCGTAGCCGACGCCTTCGTCCGTGCGCACGCCCTTGACGGCGACGACACGGCTGACCAGCGTCATGATCGGTGTGAGCGACAGCGTCGCGGCCAGCGGCGGCGGCACGACGCCGTACAGCAGCAGCCCGGGGCGGACGCGGTCGTACCAGACGCGGGAATCGCGCAGCAGAGCGGCGCTGTTTGCCGCGTGGACGTACGAAGAAGAAAAAGAGGACACGTCGCGTGGTCCTTCGCCGGTGCCGTGGTTCATTGTGGCGATGTCGGCTCGCGCTCGTTCGAACCGGAGGCGCTGCTCGTTGAAGAGCGGCGATTCCGGATCGTCGGCGGTCGCGAAATGCGTGTAGACCGCCTCCAGGTCGAGGTTCTCGCTGGCGAAAAGCGCCGGCAAGGTCCGCTTCAGGTTGTCGAACCGAAATCCGAGACGATTCATGCCGGTGTCGATCTTCAGGTGATAACGGACCCGCGTTTTGTACTTCTCCGCGGCGGCCTGAACCGCGTGCGCCGCGCCGGGTGTGGAGATCGTCGGCGTCAGCTGGCAGTCGAACAGCCCGTCGAGGTCGCTGACGCTCAGCGCGCCGAAGACGAGGATGTTCGCGCGCACACCGGCGTGGCGCAGCGCGGCGCCTTCCTCGATGTCGGCGCAGGCCAGGAGATCCGCGCCGGCGTCTTCCAGCGCGCGCGCTACCTGTCCGGCGCCGTGTCCGTAGGCGTTCGCCTTGACGACGGCAATCACGCCAGGGGTGCGAGCGGCGCGATCCGCCGACAAGCGGTCGGCGATTGCACGGTAATTGCTCTTCAGCGCGGCAAGATCCACGCGCGCCACGGTCTGCCGAATCATGAGGGGGATTGTACCTGCTGGGTTCGGCTCAGCCCGGCTGATTGCTTGACCGTCCAGGCATTTGCGTTGCTTATCGAATCCCTATGAACAGCAACCACGGCAGCGTGCTCATCGTGGAAAACGACGCCGCCGCGCGATCGGGGCTCGCGCAGTTGGTGGCGGGCGCCGGATTTCGCGTCAGCACCGCGGCGGACGGCCGCGAAGCGATCGATACCCTCGACCGGGATGCGCACGACATGATGCTGCTGGATATCTGGATGCCACATATGGATGGTCTGCAGGTACTCGGGGAGCTGAAGCGCAAACCGGTGCGGCCGAAAGTCATCGTAATGACCGGCGACGACACGCCGGAGACGCTGCTCCTCAGCCTCCGCCAGGACGCCTATCAGTTCATCAGTAAGCCGATTGAACTGGAGCCGCTGCTGCGGCTGCTGCACGGCGCCAAGGCCGCACCCGCGACCGCGCCGGGCATCGTCGTGCTCTCCGCGCGCGCCGGCTGGGTCGAGCTGCTCCTGCCGTGCACCAGCGACGTCGTCAATCGCATTGAAAGCTACGTCGCCAATCTCGAGAGCGACCTGCCCAGCGACGTGCGCGCGTCGGTCGGCACCGTATTTCGCGAGCTGCTGTTGGACGCGATGGGCGGCGACGGCCACTTCGATCCGCATCGCCGCGTCCGCATCGCCTGCCTGCGGGCGAAGCGCATGCTCATGTTCCGCATCGCCGACGCCGGCTACGGCTTTCGCGCCGCCGATGGCGACGCGGGCAGCGCCGGCGATCGCATGGAGCGGACACCCGCCGCCGCGGCCGTCTCGCCGATGCTGCGCCCGGGCATGCTGATCGCTCAGCAGCTGGCCGACGAGCTGCTCGTCAACGAAGCGCGCGACGAAGTCGTGTTCGTGAAGTATCTCGACTGAGGGCGGCGCGCCGCGCTACCCGCTCGCGGCGAGGTTTTCGAAGCGCGTGAACTCGCGGATGAACGCGAGCTTCACGACGCCGACCGGGCCGTTGCGCTGCTTGGCGATGATCAGCTCGGCCACACCCTGCGCGTCGGTCGGCGGCTGGCTCTTGTCCATGTACATGTCTTCGCGATAGATGAACGCGACGACGTCGGCGTCCTGCTCGAGGGCTCCCGATTCGCGCAGGTCGGAGAGCTGCGGCCGGTGATCGGCGCGCGACTCGGGCGCACGGCTCAACTGCGAGAGCAGCACGATCGGCACGCGCAGCTCCTTGGCGAGCCCTTTCAGCGAACGCGAGATCGACCCGAGCTCGAGGGTGCGGTTCTCGAACTTGCCGCGCCCCTGCATCAGCTGGACGTAGTCGACGACGACCATGTGCAGCCCGTGCTCCGAGGCGAGGCGGCGGCACTTGGCGCGCATCTCGAGCACGCCGATCGACGCCGTATCGTCGATGAAGATCTTCGCCTCGCTCAGCGTGCCGATCGCCTGCGACAGCCGGCCCCAGTCGCGTTCGCCGAGGAAGCCGCCGCGCAGCCGGTGCGCGTCGATCCGCGCCTCGCCGGTGAGCATGCGCAGGAACAGCTGCTCCTTCGACATTTCGAGGCTGAAGATGCCCACGGTCATGTCGGTCTTGGTGCCGACGTGTTGCGCCATGTTCAGCACCAGGCTGGTCTTGCCCATCGACGGCCGCGCCGCGATGATCACGAGGTCGCCCGCCTGCAGCCCGGATGTCATCTCGTCGAGATCGGTGAATCCGGTCGGTACGCCGGTGACCAGCTCGCGCCGCGAGTGCAGCTTCTCGATCGTGTCGAGGCTGCCCTGGGCCAGGTCGCGCAGCGACACGAAGCCGTCGCGCACTTTGTCGTCGGCGATCTTGAAGATCGCGCTCTCGGCCTGATCGAGAATGAGGTCGGCTTCGTCTTCGCCCGCGTAGGCGGTCGCCAGGATCTTGTTGGCCGAGAAGATCAGATTGCGGAGCGTCGCCTTCTCCTTGATGATCCGGGCGTAGTGCTCGACGTTGGTCGAGCGCGGCACGCCGTCGATCAACGCCGAGATGTAGGCCGGGCCGCCGACTTCGTCGAGATCGCCCGAACGCCCGAGCTCTTCCTTCAGCGTGACCAGATCGATCGCGTCGTTGCGCTCCGACAGCTTGACCATCTTGTCGAAGATGCGCCGGTGGGCGTCGCGGAAGAAATCATTCGAGTCGATGACTTCCGCCGCGAGGTTGAACGCCTCGTTGTGCAGCAGGATCGCGCCGAGCACCGAGCGCTCGGCCTCGAGGTTGTGCGGCAGCGTCCGTTCGGCGACGGCAGTGTCAGGCATGGAGGGTTGAAACTTGGAACTTGGAACTGAGAACTGGGAAATAGAACTATAAACTCAAACACCGCCTCGCCAAAAAAAAACTCGGAACCAGGACGAGCCCAGCTCCGAGTCATACGTCGCGTCGCTTCCCGAATTTTTACCGTTCTAACTTCTAACTTCTACCTTCATTTACCTTCCGCCGAAACCTTGACCTTGAGCGTGACGGTCACGTCGCGGTGCAGCTTGACCGGGACCGTGTAGTCGCCCAGCTTCTTGATCGGCTCGGTCAGCTGGATCGTGCGGCGATCGATTTCGAAGCCCTTGGCCAGCAGCGACTCGGCGATGTCGGCGTTGGTCACCGAGCCGAACAGCGCGTCGGTCTCGCCGGTCTTGCGGGCGATGTCGATCTCGACGTTGGCGAGCCGATCGGCGATCGCCTGCGCGACCCCCTGCTCTTCCGCCTCCTTGACGTCGAACTTGACCTTCTCGCGCTGGATCACTTTCTTGTTGCCCTCGGTCGCGAGCAGCGCCAGCTTGCGCGGCAGCAGATAGTTGCGCGCGTAGCCGTCCGCCACTTTCACGAGCTCGCCGCGGCGCCCGAGGTTGTCGACGTGTTCTCGCAGAATGACTTCCATATGTACCTCAACGAAATTTCAGATTTCGGATTTCAGAGTTCAGCGTGAAATCCGAATGCACCTGAAATCTGAAATCCTGAACTCTGAAATCTCACTCCGTGACGTAAGGGATGAGCGCGATCTGCCGGGCGCGCTTGATCGCCGTCTGCAGCTTGCGCTGGTGTTTGGCGCAGGTGCCCGAGATGCGCCGCGGCAGGATCTTGCCGCGCTCGGGCACGAACGGCCCGATCAGCTTGACGTCCTTGTAGTTGATGTCGTCGATCTTGTCCGCGCAGAACTTGCAGACCTTGCGCCGGCGGAACAGCGTGCGGCGCTGTCCCTTTTCTTTGTCGCCCGGTTTCTTGTCGCCGGCGCGGCCTCGTCCGCCGCCGCCGCCGCCCGATCGTCCTTGTCCGAATGGCATGGCTTAAACCTCCCCCACTTCAAAACGGTCGTCGTCCTGGTCGTCCGGCTCGCCGGCGGGACGTCCTTCACCCGGCTGCCGCGTCGGCGGCAGCCCGCGCTTGACGCGGCGGCGCTCGGAGTTGGTCCGGCGGCGCGTCTGCACGGTGTTGACGACTTTCTTGTCTTCGTCGACGCGGACGATCATCTGGCGGATGACGATGTCCATGACCTTGAGCCGGCGATCCAGCTCCTTCATCAGCTCGCCGCTGCCGTTGATGGTCTGGAGGACGTAAAAGCCCTCCTTGTGGCGCGCGATCTCGTAGGCGAGACGCTTGCGCCCCCAGTTGTCGGTGCTGGCGATCTGCCCCTGCAGGCGCGACACCACTTCTTCGATCTGGGTCTGGACTTCGGCGACCTGTGCTTCGGTCGAGTCCGGCGGGAGAATGTACACGAGCTCGTACTGTCGATCTGCCATTACTGCTGCTCCTCAGGACGAAGCGCTCGATGCGCCTCGGCCACCTTCGGTGGCGGGGATGCGCGCCCTGCGCGCGCCCGATTGCAATTGCAAAAATACAAATTGCAAACTTACGTTTCAGATGTCGACGGTTCGTCTGCCGCGTTGAACCGGTTCATGGCCACCTGAAGGCCATCAACTACAAACGTCTCTGCCGCATCGGCCGCTCGCGCGACGGCGCGCTCGACGATCTCCCGCTCGTTCGGCGCAAACTTCGACAGCACATGATTCCGGAGCATCGACTCCGGGTTGCCACGCTCGACGCCGATGCGCAGCCTGGGAAAATCCTGGCCGACGTGCGCAATCACCGATTTCAGGCCGTTGTGGCCACCCGCCGAGCCTGACCACCTCAGCCGCAGCTTCCCCAGGGGAAGCTGAATTTCATCGACGACCACCAGCACGTCGCGCGGCTGAATCCTGTAGAACGCCATGACCGCGCCGACCGCGACGCCGCTCTCGTTCATGAAGGTCTTGGGCTCGACCAACAGGACCTCCTGATCGGTGACGACCGCGAGGTCCGCCGTGGCCTTCCACTTCTTCAACGTCGCGCCCCAACGCCGTGCCAGTTCGTCGACGACGTCGAACCCGACGTTATGCCGCGTACCCGAGTATTCCTTGCCCGGGTTGCCGAGCCCGACAATCGCCTTCACGCCTATTTCTTCTTTTCGTCCTTCTTCTTGTCGTCCTTCTTGTCGTCCTTCTTGTCCGCCTCGGCGTCTTCCTTCTTGCCCTTCTTCATCACTTCGGGCTCGGCGACGCTCGCGGTGGCCGCATCGGCAGGCGCCGCGACTTCCTCGGCCTTCGGCTGGATGACGTGGACGAGCATGAGGTCGAGGTCGCTGACCGGCTTCCACTTGGCGTTGGCCGCGATGTCGCGGACGCGGACCCCCTGGTGCAGCATCAACTCGGTGACGTCGACGTCGATGTGCTCGGGGATGTCGGCCGGCAGCACTTCGATGACGACTTCGCGGCGGATGAACTCGAGGATGCCGCCCTGCTGCTTGACCCCTTTCGGCTCGCCGTGGACGATGATCGGGATGGTCACCTGGAGCAGCTTGTCCATCGCGATCTGCAGGAAGTCGACGTGCAGGACGTCGTGAGTGATCGGATCGAGCTGAAAGTCCTTGACGAGCACGCGGTTGTCGCCGGCGCCGGCGAGC
The DNA here is from genome assembly GCA_025463215.1 of Acidobacteriota bacterium. Lineage (GTDB taxonomy): Bacteria > Acidobacteriota > Vicinamibacteria > Vicinamibacterales > CAVVIG01 > CAVQFC01. The sequence continues at coordinate 16,036 of JAOBWF010000220.1, forward strand.
TTGAGCGCGATCAGCGTGTTCTGCCCCGACTCCGAGTGCAGGATCTTGAGCAGCGCCTTGGGCGCCACCGAGATCGGCGTCGCGCCCTTGCTCGACCCGCCGTAGAGGATGCCGGGCACCTGGCCGCCGCGCCGCGTGCGCCGCGCTTCATTTTTGCCGAACGTATCGCGAGCCTGAGCTTCGAGTACTGCTTCCATTTTCTAATCCCTAATCCCGAATCCCTAATCCCTACCGCTACACGAACAACGAGGACACCGACGTCTCCTCGTGAATCGACTTGATCGCCTGTCCGAGCAGCCGCGCCACCGACAGCACGACCACCTTGCTGCAGGCCGCGCCGGCCGAGGACAGCGGGATCGTGTTGGTCACGATCAGCTTGTCGATCGGCGACTTTTCAATCCGTTCGATCGCCGGCCCCGACAGCACGCCGTGAACCGCGCAGGCGATGATCCGCGCCGCGCCGTTTTCCTTGAGCGCCGTCGCGCCCTTGGTGATCGTGCCGGCGGTGTCGATGATGTCGTCCTGGAGGATGCAGGTGCGCCCCTTGACGTCGCCAATCACGTTCATCACTTCCGCCGTCCCGTCGTCGCTGCGGCGCTTGTCGATCACCGCCAGCTCGGCGTCGAGCCGCTTGGCGTAGGCGCGGGCGCGTTCCGCGCCCCCCGCATCCGGCGATACCATCGTCAGCTTCGGATAGTCGAGCCGCGCCAGGTAGTCGATGATCACCGGTGCCGCGAACAGGTGGTCGACCGGAATATCAAAGAACCCCTGAATCTGCGCCTTGTGCAGATCCATCGTCAGCACGCGATTCGTGCCGGCGGCGCTCAGCACGTTGGCGACCAGCTTGGCCGAGATCGGCACGCGTGGCTTGTCCTTGCGATCCTGCCGGGCGTAGCCGTAATACGGCAGCACCGCGGTGATGCGCGACGCCGACGAGCGGCGGAACGCATCGATCATGATCATCAGCTCCATCAGGTGCTCGTCGACCGGATTGCTGGTCGGCTGCACGATGAAGA
>JAOBWF010000230.1 GCA_025463215.1 Acidobacteriota bacterium
GATCGTCGTCGGCGGCGCGTTCGTGTATCAGGCGACCGACAGGTCGGCCCGCGTCATGGCGGCCGAGCTGACCGCCGATCACGTCAAGTGCTTCGCGATGAACGGCGTCTTCGGCCGCCACGAAGGGACGGCGGCGGTCGAGAGCTCGATGGCCGGGAGCTTCGGCTGGCGTATGCACCTGCCCGACGATCCGGCGCGCGCCGGGCTCGATCTGGTCGGGTCGCGGCAATGCCTGTACGGGGAAGGCGAGATCGCGCACATCATGTACCGCCACGACGGCCGCCCGGTGTCGCTGTTCATGCTGCCCGGGACGGCGCGGCGCGAGGAGCTCGTCGAGGTGCTCGGGCACGAAGCCAAGATCTGGTGCGTGGGCGACCGGACCTTCGTGCTCGTCGCGCGCGCACCGAAGGTCGACGTCGAACGCATGGCGTCATTCGTTCAGGCCGGGTTGAGGAATTAGATGATGCGCATCAGGTGGGTGGTTGCGACGATCGGCTGTCTGGCGCTGGCGCTGCTGACGCTGAATGCGTCACCGGATCTGCACGTCGACTTCGGGCGCAACGACGCGGCGGCGCCGCCGACGTCGTCCTGTCCGGCCAATGCCAAGCCGGCGAACATGAATTTCACGCTGAAGGACGTCGACGGCAAAGAGGTCAAGCTCGCCTCGCTCAAGGGCAAGGTCGTGCTGCTCGACTTCTGGGCGACGTGGTGCGGCCCCTGCAAGATCGAGATTCCGTGGTTCATCGAGTTCCAGAACAAGTACGGCAAGGACGGGCTGCAGGTCGTCGGCGTCTCGACCGACGACACGCAGGCCAAGTTGAAGCCCTACGTCGCCAACATGAAGATGAACTACCTCGTGCTGCAGGGGCTCGACCACGACGATATCCAGGATGCCTACGGTCCGCTGTTCGGCATTCCGGTAACCGTGGTGATTTCGCGCGACGGCAAGATCTGCTCGAAGCACGTCGGCCTGTCCTCCAAGGACGGCTTCGAGAGCGAGATCAAGTCGCTGCTGTAGTATGATCGAGCCAATGTTGAAGGGATTCACGCACGCGCGGCTGGCCTGCGGCTGTCGCGTCGGGTTTCGCGAGGGCGTCGAAGGCAGCCCGGTCACGGTAGTGGTCGACGAGAAGTCGCCGGCGTGCACCCTGTCGCTGCACGTCCGCGGCCTGCCGATGTTCGACTATCGCGAAGCGCTTCGGCCGCCGACGCGGATCGGACCGCCGGAAGAGGAAGAGTTCGAGGAAGAAAATTAGTCGGTCGTCGTTCTTGTTTTCTGTTCCCGTGCTTCCGAACATCGCCCAAATCAGCATCTTCTGGATCGTGCAGGCTTCGGCGCTGCTCGTCTTCACCACCCCGTTCCGCTGGCCGCTGCTCGGCCTGTGGGCGGTGTCGCACTTCCTGCGCGCCGTCGGTCTGACGCTGCTGTTTCACCGCTACCTGGCGCATCGCGCCTTCAAGATGAACCGCGTCGCGCGCTTCGTCTGGGCCGCCATCGGCACCGCGGCGATGCAGAAGGGGCCGCTCTGGTGGGCCGGCCACCACGTCAACCATCACAAGTACGCCGACCGCGACGGCGATCCGCACAGCCCGATGGTCAGCGGCTTCTACTACGCGCACATCGGCTGGTTCCTGCACGACACCCGGCACGACACGCTCGAGGCGAGCAACCCGGTGATCCGCGATTTCGGCATCGCCCCCGAGCTCGCGCTGCTCGAGCGCTTCTTCATCGTCCCGCCGATCATGCTCGCCGTCGGGATGTATCTCGCCGGCGGTTGGCCGTGGCTGGTCTACGGCTTCTGCCTGCCGACAATGACGCTGGCGCACGCGACGTTCGCGATCAACACCGTCAACCACATGTTCGGATCGCGCCGGTTCGAGACGGTCGACGAATCGCGCAACAACCCGTTCACCGCGTTTTTCGCGGTGGGCGAGGGCTGGCACAACAACCACCACCGCTTTCAGCGCGCCGCGCGCAACGGCTTCTACTGGTGGGAATACGACCTGACGTGGTACACGATCCGCGCGATGGCGCTGGTCGGCCTCGTCTGGGACATCCAGCCGGTGCCTGCGCGCATCTACGACGAAGCGCGCGCCGTCAAACACCGCCGCCGCGCACAGGCGCTCCCCAGCGTCGTCGACGCCGCCATCCCGTTCGAGCTCGCCGACGAAGCCGAGTAAGAACGCACTCCTTTGCGGGCTCGGCGGTTTCATCCGATCCGATGCCGGCGAGTTACCATCGACGTATGCCCACGTTTGGCCGCGCGATGCTCGAGCACTGGCTCCTCGATCCGCAATACACCTATCTCAATCACGGCACCGTCGGCGCGCCGCCGCGGCGGGTGCTCGACGCGCAGCAGGCGGTGCGCGACACGATCGAGCGGCAGCCGTCGCGGTTCATCCTGCGCGAGCTCGCGTTCGAACAGCCGGCGCCGTGGCGGCCCGCGTCGAGACTACGCGAAGCGATCGAGCCGGTGGCGTCGCTTCTCGGATCGAAGGCTGACGATCTCGTATTCGTGTCCAACGTCACCTCCGGGCTGAATGCGGTGCTGCAGTCGCTGCCGCTGACGCCGGGCGACGAGGTGCTGGTGACCGACCTCGGATACGGCGCGATCACGTTTGCGGCCCAGGCCGCGACCGCGGCGCGCGGCGCTAGCGTCCGGATCGTCGAGATGCCGTTCCCGCTGCGCGATCCGCAGGCGGTCGTCGACACGGTGACGGCGGCGCTGACCGCCCGCACGAGGCTGGTCGTCATCGACCACAACACCGCGCGCACCGCCCTGCTGCTGCCGGTCGCCCGCATCGCGGCCGCGTGCCGCGCGCGCGGCGTGCCCGTACTGGTCGACGGCGCCCACGCGCCTGGTGCGATCGCGCTCGATATTCCGGCGCTCGGGGTCGACTGGTATGTCGCGAACCTGCACAAGTGGGCGTATACGCCGCGGCCCTGCGGCGTGCTGTGGGCGGCGCCCGCGCGACAGGCGATCCTGCATCCGCCGGTGACGTCGTGGGGCCATGGCAGGGGCTACCTCGGCGAGTTCGAGTTCGTCGCGACCAGCGATCCGACCGCGTATCTGGCGGCGCCGGAGGCGATGGCGATCATCGCCGAGTGGGGCTTGCCCGCGATCCTTTCCTACATCCAGCAACTCGCGTGGAACGCCGGACAGCTATTGACCACGCGCTGGGGCACGGCGCTCGACACGCCGCGCGAGATGATCGGATCGATGGTGACGGTACCACTGCCCGCTGCCGCCGGCGCGACCGACGACGATGCCACCCAGTTGCGCCTCGCGCTGCTCACCGAGGACACGATCGAAGTGCAGCTTCACGCGTGGCGCGGCCGGTTATGGGTGCGTGTCTCGGCGCAGGTCTACAACGACATCGCCGACATCGAGCGCCTCGCGGCGGCGGTCGAACGACGGATCGCGTGCCGGTAGGGCGGGCAGGCCTTCGCGCCTGCCGACGCGTTATCCGAGTCTGATATCCGCGACGAGCGGCAGATGATCCGAGGCGACGAGCGCCAGGCGCGTTCGCGGCAGCTCGACCCCGACCACTTCTACTTTGCCCGCGTAGTAGATGTGATCGAGATGGAGGACCGGGAACAGCCCCGGATAGGTGCGCTGCGTCCGCTTGCGCGGCAGAAAATCGCGGAGGTCGACGCTGTGAAGTTTCTCGCTCAGCAGCGACGTCGCCAGCCCGCGCATCCATTCGTTGAAGTCGCCGAGCACCAGCTTCGGGCCGGTGACATGGCGATCGCACACGATGCCGGCGAGCCGTTTCGCCTGATGCCGGCGTTCGAGGATCGCCGTCCCGAGGTGAACGTTGTAGAGGTGCAGCGTGCAGCCGTGCGCCGCGATGTCGACGCGCTGCATGCGCCGCGCCTCGCACGTCTTCCACGACAGATCGTGCTCGATGTGCTGCGTGATCGGCAGGCGGCTCAGAACCGCGTTGCCGAACTGATGGCCGCGGAACTGGCGCGCGGGCGCCATCACCCAGCCCATGCCGAGCAGCGCGCCGATCTCCTCGGCGTGGCCGCCGCCGTTCGGTCCGGCGCCGACCACTTCCTGCAGCGCGACCACGTCGGCGTCGATCGTCCGCAGCACCGCCGCGATCCGCTCGGGCCGGGTGCGTCCGTCGAGCCCGCGACACCTGTGTACGTTGTAAGTCGCGATGCGCAGCGACGGCCGTCCCCCCGGATTCACTACGCTATGATAGTCCGTGGTTCATCGAACGCCGGTCCGCCGGATGCGCGCCGCCGCGGCGATCGCCGCGCTCGCGATGGCGATCAGCGGCTGCCGCAACCAGCCGCCGGTCGAGCCGCTCAAGCTCGAGGGCAACCTGCTCACCGTCGACAATCGATCGAAGGAGGACTGGACCGGCGTCGACATCTGGCTGAACCGGAATCATCGCGTGATGGTGCCGTCGATCAAGGCCGGCGCGCGGCTGCAGGTGCCGCTCGACTCGTTCGTCGCCGGCTTCGGCCAGCGCTTCGACTTTCAACACACGCAGGTGACCGACGTACGCCTGACGGCCAAGCGGCCCGACGGCACGCCGCTCGAATTGACGATGCCGTTCAGGGAAGGCGGCCTGGCCGGCGCGTTGGGAGGGAAACGCTGATGGCCCGCTTGAAATCAGAAATCGAAGTCGCCTGCCCGTGCTGTCAGACGCTGCTGCTGATCGACACCAACCTGGGCCGCGTCATCTCACACCAGGAGCGGGACCGCGGCAACAAACCCGAATTGAGCGATGCGCAGGGGATTCTCGCCGCGGAAGCGGCGCGGCGCGAGGCGATCTTCCAGCAGTCGGTCGACTCGGAGAAGAACCGTGGGGACGTGCTCTCGAAACGGTTCGACGAAGCCTTGCGTCAAGCGAAGCAGGAGCCGGTCACCAAGCCGATGCGCGATTTCGATCTCGACTGAGGGCTCGCGTGACCGCGTGACCGCGTAATCGCGTGATTGGGTCATCGGTGATGGGGAAATTGGGTCATTGATGACCCGCTTGGCCGATTCAATCGTCATTCCGTTCACGCCAGCGGCGCTGCCATTCGTTCTCCCGCCACCACCGCTTGCCGAGATCGAAGACGAAGATACCGACGATGAGGACGACGATGAATGCGATGGATTCCACGAGGCGAGGCAAGAATAGTGGACGACCGGTCGACTATCAACCCTCGTCGCGAAATTCTTCGGGCAACGGGCTCCAGCGCTCGCGGCCGCGGTAGAACACGGGCTTCCGCCCAGGGAACGCCGCCCGGAACGCGCGGTAGCGCAGGCGCAGCCGGTTGACCCGCGCATCGGACGACCGGAGCGGCCGATGCGGGTGGTCGAGCAGCACCCGCTCCACTTTCCAGACATTGGTGTCGGTCACGCGCCACTCGTAGGCGCCCATCCGATCGGCGATGTTCACCACGGCGTAGCCGGTCACGCGGCCGGTGAAATCGACGTACGGATCCATGTAGCTGCGCGCCAGCGCCTGCGGCGTCGCGAACATGGGCTTGCGGCCGTGAAGGCCAGGGTCGCGAGAACGCGCGATCGATCCCCACCGCCCCCGGCGGCGGTAGACGAAGATCACGTGATCGAGGCGGTCGATCGACTCGAAGCTGAGGAGCAGCGCGGGGTAGCCGTGCTGCTCGAGGACGACCGCTGCGAACAGCGCCGCCTCGAGGCAGTGAGCGCAGCCATGGCGCACGACGCCGCGAAAGCTGCGCAGCGTCGCCCGCCCGCCCGGCTCCTGGTTGTAGGGCAGTGCGTTGAGGTACGCCTGGACCGCGGCCGGCGTCCGCAGCCGCGCGATCAGCCGCCGCTCGCGCGCGGTGAAGACCGCAGGCCGCTGATCTCCTAGCGCCACGCGCCCGGCACCCAGCCGCTACTCAAGTCGTTTGAGATCCGCGAGGACCTGATCCGGCGACCAGTCGTTACCGGTGTAGACCTTCGCGAGCGTGCCGTCGGCGGCGATGATCGCGGTCCTCAGGTTGTGCGTGATGTCGCGGGCGTCGTTGAGCGCGCGCGAGACCGAGACGCCGAACCGCGCCGCGAACTGATCGATGTCGTCGCGATCGCCGGTGAGGAACGTCCAGCGCGTCGGGTCCGCGTCGAGCGTCTTGGCGTGCTTCTTGAGCACCGCCGGCGTGTCGGTGAGCGGATCGAAGCTGACCGTGACCAGCTTGACCTTGCTCAGCGCCGGATCCGCCTTCAGCGCCTTCTGCAGCGCGGCGAAGTGCCGGTCCATCAGGGGGCAGAAGGTCGGTAGCGGGCACTTGGTGTAGATGAAGGTCATCACCGCCGGCGCCCCCTTGAAGGCGCCGAAGTGCCGGCTCCGGCCGTCCTGATCGACGAACTTGCCGTCGGGCACCGCCTCACCGACCTTCAGCAGCTCGAATCCCGACGAAGCGGGCGGATTGGGCACGTCGGCCGGCGGTTGTTCGAGCGGCGCGGTGCCGACCTTTCTGATCTCGGCGAGGTGCGCGCCGTTGGAGAAGACAATCAGTTTGGCGTCGATCAGATCGCCAGGCGCGAGACCATCCAGCGCCTTTGCCTCCTGCACCTCATACGGCATCGTCATCGCCGGCATGAAGCCTTTGATCTCTTCGTGCTTGACGGTGACGAGCTTGTGCGGCGGATCCAGCGACTGGACCTGGCCCTGGAGCGTGAAGCTCCGCTGCTCGGGCGCCTTGCTGCACGCCGCGACGGCGAGCGCGAGGCAGAGGGACAAAACGAAGGAAGCACGCATATGATCTAGTGTAGATGATTTGGACAGGCACCTCGGGCTACAACTACCCGGAGTGGAAGGGCAGTTTCTATCCCGCTGATCTCGCGGCGGCCAAGATGCTGCCGTACTACGCCGCGCGCTTTCCCACCGTCGAGATCAACTACACCTTCTACCGGATGCCGAACGAGAAGATCGTATCGGGCTGGGCGGCGCAGACGCCGTCCCCCTACAAACTGACGCTCAAGGCGCCGCGCCGGATCACGCACGACAGCCGTCTGAAGAATGCCGGCGAACTCGTTCAGAATTTCTGCCAGGTCGCCTCGACGCTCGGCGGCAAGCTCGGCGCGCTGCTGTTCCAGCTGCCGCCGAACCTCAAGAAGGATGTCGCGCTGTTCGACGCGTTCCTCGAGACGCTGCCGCCGAAGGTGTGCGCGGCGTTCGAATTCCGCCATGCGTCGTGGCACGACGAAGAGATTTTCTCGCGTCTGGCGGCACGAAACCTGGCGCTGTGCGTCGCCGACAGCGAGAAGCTGTCGGCGCCGGTGACGATCACCGCCGACTACGCGTATTTCAGGCTGCGCGACGAGGGCTATACGCCCGACGACATCAAGCGCTGGGCCGACACGATCGCGCGCGAGACCGGCGCGTGCAAGGACGTGTTCGTCTATTTCAAGCACGAGGATGAGGGCAAGGGGCCCGAGTTCGCGCAGCTGCTGATGACCCATCTCGGGCTGTCGCCGGCCTGACCACGAAGACGCGAACAATCACCTTGACCATACGAAGAAGACAGGGGACCGACCGTGGCTGAACCGTTCGTGATTGCGCGTACCGCCGCGGGAGAGGACGTCCTGTTTCGGCCCTCGATGGCCAATCGTCACGGCCTGGTCACCGGCGCGACCGGGACCGGCAAGACCGTCACGCTGCAGCTGCTGACGGATCACTTCTCGCAGATCGGCGTGCCGGTCTTCGTCGCTGACGTCAAGGGCGATCTCTCCGGCGTGGCGGCCGCCGGGGCGATGTCGTCGAAGCTGGCGGAGCGGTTGAAGGTGACCGGCATCATGCCGCCGGCGTTCGCGGCGAACCCGGTGGTCTTCTGGGACGTCTTCGGCACGCACGGCTTTCCGATCCGCGCGACGATCTCGGACCTCGGCCCGCTGCTGCTCGGCCGCCTGTTCGGCCTGAACGCGACGCAGCAGGGGGTGCTGGCGCTCGTCTTCAAGATCGCCGACGACAACGGCCTGCCGCTGCTCGACATCAAGGACCTGCGCGCGATGCTGCAGTTCGCCGGCGACAACGCGCCGCAGTTCACGACCGAGTACGGCCACATCTCGGCCGCCTCGATCGGGGCGATCCAGCGCTCGCTGCTCGAGATCGAGCAGCAGGGCGGCACCTCGTTTTTCGGCGAGCCGATGCTCGACGTCGACGACCTGCTGCAGACCGACGCGCACGGCCGCGGCGTGGTCAACGTGCTCGCGGCCGACGAGCTGATCCGCTCGCCGAAGCTGTACGCGACCTTTCTGCTGTGGATGCTGTCGGAGCTGTTCGAGCGGCTGCCCGAAGTCGGCGATCCCGACAGGCCGGTGCTCGTGTTCTTCTTCGACGAAGCGCACCTGCTGTTCACCGATGCGCCGGCGCCGCTCGTCGACAAGATCGAGCAGGTGGTGCGGCTGATTCGATCCAAGGGGGTCGGCGTCTACTTCGTGACGCAGAATCCGGCCGACGTGCCGGAAGCCGTGCTCGGTCAGCTCGGCAACCGCGTCCAGCATGCGCTGCGCGCCTTCACGCCGCACGATCAGAAGGCGGTGAGGACGGCGGCCGAAACGCTGCGGCCCAACCCGAAGCTCGACATCACACGCGTCATCACCGAGCTCGCGGTCGGCGAGGCGCTCGTGTCGATGCTCGATGCCAACGGCAGCCCGACGATGACCGAGCGGGCATGGATCGCGCCGCCCGCATCGCGCATCGGGCCGATCGCCGCCGCGGAGCGCGCCGCGGTGCGCGATGACACGAAGGCGCTCTACGGGCACTACGAGCAGGCCATCGATCGCGACTCGGCGTACGAGAAGCTCAAGGAGCGGGCAGCACGGGCCGGAGGGGCGGGAGAGACGGAAAGGGGCAAAGGGGCAGGGGGCGTCGGGCAGACCGCCGGGGCAGACGGTGCCGCGCCCTCGACCGGATCCGTCGTGACCGACGCATTGTCGAACATCCTCTTCGGCACGACCGGCCCGCGCGGCGGCAAGCACGACGGCCTCGTCCAGTCGGCGGCGAGGAGCGCCGCGCGGTCGGTCGGCTCCGGCATCGGCCGCGCGATCCTGCGCGGGGCGCTCGGATCCCTGCTCGGCGGCGCGGCGACTCGGCGCTCGCGCTAGCCGTCACTCGGGAGTCCTCAGTCGCAGCCGTCAGTCTTCAGGCTCGGTCGCGGTCCGCGCGGGAACCGCTGACCTTCACGGAAAAGCTCGATCGGAATGACGGTGAGCGCGGTCAGCTGAACTGTTTGCGATCCAGGAAGCCGACGACTTGATTCTCCGCCCAATAGCCGTCGTCGGTCGCGGACGATGGGCCGACGAAGCCGCAGTGGCCGCCGTGTTGGCTGAGGCGCAGATCGATGTGCGGATTGTCCGTGACCTTCCGATCGTGGAACGGCGCCGCCGGGACGAACGGATCGTCTTCCGACGTGATGATCAGCGCCGGCACCGCGATGCGATCGACGACCCGCATCGCGCTGGCGCGGTGATAGTAGTCCTCGGCATTGCGGAATCCGAAGTAGGGTGCGGTGTAGGTCTCGTCGAACTCGCGCACGGTCGTGACGCGATCCAGTTTCGCGAGATCGAACATTCCGGGGTGACACTGCTGTTTCCGCCGCATCCGGCGCTTGAGGTCGCGCACGAAATTCCACTGATACAGCCGGTTGCCCGGCTGCTCCAGGGCGCGCGTGCACTCGCTGATCTCGATGATCGGCGACACCGCGGCGACGCCGGCGAGTGCGGCCGGCGCGTGCGCGCCATATTCGCCCGCGAGCTTCAACGCCAGGTTGCCGCCGAGCGAATACCCGGCGACGCCGATTGCGGTCACGCCATCCACCTGCGTCAGCTCGTGGATCACGTGCGCGGCGTCGGCGGTGAGGCCGGAATGAAAGAGCCCCTCCGAGAGATGCTCGGTGCCGCCGCAGTTGCGCTGATTCAAACGGACGACGTTCATGCCGCGCGCGTACGCTTTGGCGGCGAGGCCGCGCATGTAGTGCGCCTCGCTCGAGCCGTTCAAGCCGTGCAGCGCGATCAGCGTCGTGTGTGCCCACGGCGACGGCTGCCAGTGACAATCGGCGACAACACGCGTGCCGCGCGCGACGTCGAAGTAGCGCCGCACCGGCGCGGGCAGCCGGGGAAAGTAGCGCGGATTCCCCCAGCTATACAAAGTCATGACATGACCATTTTGTAGGGAATCGCGCGGCTCGAAACGCTCCATCGCCACGATCATACATGCGCTACAATCGCCGCATTCTCTGGAGGCCTTCATGCGTACGTCCCGACTGATGCTGCTGATCGGTGCAGCGATCGCGCTCACCGTGTCGCTGCCCGCTGCACAACAACCCGCGACCGCTCCCGCCGTGCCGTCGACCGGCTCGGCGCAGGCGCCTTCGAATCCGCGTACCGATCAATTCAAGCGGGACGTCGGCATGGAAGTCGACGCGATGGGCGAGAACATCCAGAAGATGAACGACATGGTGTTCAGCTTCGCGGAGCCCGGCTTCCAGGAATTCGAAACGTCGAAGTATCTGACGACGATCCTCAAGCAGAACGGCTTCACGATTCAGGAGGGCATCGCCGGCATTCCGACGGCGTGGACGGCGACGTGGGGCAGCGGCAAGCCGGTGATTGCGCTCGGCTCCGACATCGACGACATCCCGCAGGCCTCGCAGAAGCCGGGGGTGGCGTGGCACGAGCCGATCATCGAGGGTGCGCCCGGTCACGGCGAAGGGCACAACTCCGGGATGCCGCTGCAAATCGCGGCGGCGCTGGCGGTCAAGAAAGTGATGGAGCAGCAGCACCTCCAGGGCACGCTCAAGCTGTGGCCCGGCGTCGCCGAGGAGCTGCTCGGCACCAAGGCGTACTACGTGCAGGCCGGCGTCTTCAAGGACGTCGACATCTGCATCTTCGCGCACGTCGGGGCCGGGATGAACGTCGGCTGGGGCGACAGCGGCGGCAACGGCATGGTGTCGGTCGAGTACGATTTCAAGGGCGAGAGCGCGCACGCCGCCGGCGCACCGTGGCGCGGCCGCTCCGCGCTCGACGCCGTCGAGCTGATGGACATCGGCTGGAACTTCCGGCGCGAGCACCTCCGAATCCAGCAGCGGTCACACTACGTCATCCCCAACGGCGGCGATCAGCCCAACGTCGTGCCGCCGAATGCCTCGGTCTGGTATTACTTCCGCGAGACCAGCTACGAGGAAATCAAGAAGCTCTGGGACATCGGCAACACGATGGCCAAAGCGGCGACGATGATGACCGACACCGAGGTGTCGATGAAGCTGCTCGGCTCGGCGTGGCCGGCCCACATGAACAAGACGGTCGCCGAGACGATGCACGCCAACATCGAGAAGGTGGGGCTGCCGCAATGGAGCGAGGCCGACCAGGCGCTCGCCAAGGCGGTGCAGCGCGAGATGAAAGTGCCGGAGACCGGTCTCAGCACCAAGATCAGCCCGATGCGCGGCCGCGAGTCGATCCCCGACGAGGAGAAGCGCGGCGGCGGCTCCGACGACATCGGCGACATCTCGTGGAACGTGCCGACCGTGACGATCGGGTATCCCGCCAACATTCAGGCCGGCCCCGGTCACAACTGGGCCAATGCGATCTCGATGGCGACGCCGATTGCGCACAAGGGCGTGCAGTACGGCGCCAAGGTCGTGGCGCTCACCGTGATCGATCTGCTGACCCGCCCGGAGCTCGTCACGCAGGCGTGGGACTACTTCAACAACGTCCAGACCAAGAACCGCAAGTACGTGTCGTTCCTCCGCCCCGGAGACAAGCCGGCGATCTGGCTGAACAAGGAGCGGATGGAGAAATACCGCCCGGAGATGAAGAAGTATTACTACGACCCGACCAAGTACAAGAACTATCTCGATCAGCTCGGCATCAAGTATCCGACGACGGAAAAGCCGGGTGGTAGGGATTA
>JAOBWF010000248.1 GCA_025463215.1 Acidobacteriota bacterium
AGCACCTTCTACCATGCGAAAGCCGCGGACCAGCACCACTGCAACCCGAACCTCGGCACCAAGGCCTATCTGAGCCTGAGCGGCACCAGCATGGCGGCCCCGGTCGTGGCCGGCACCGTGGCGCTGATGCTCCAGGCGAACCCGAACCTCACGCCCAACCTGATCAAGGCGCTGCTGCAGTACACCGCGCAGCAGTACCCGGGCTACAGCGCGCTGCGCCAGGGCGCCGGGTTCCTGAACACGCTCGGCGCCGTGCGTCTGGCGAAGTTCTACAACAGCCCGAAGGCGGGCGACCGCATGCCGGTGCAGAAAGTGTGGAGCCGCCACATCGACTGGGGCAGCCATCAGCTGTCCGGGTTCATCAAGCCGACCGCCAACGCGTGGGCGAACAACATCGTGTGGGGCAGCGCCAAGACGCTCGGCATGGACGGCGACAACATCGTGTGGGGCACCGCCGCCGACGGCGACAACATCGTCTGGGGCACCGCGATGGACGGCGACAACATCGTGTGGGGCACCGCAATGGACGGTGACAACATCGTGTGGGGCACCGACTGTGGCGGCGCCGACTGCGATAACGTCGTGTGGGGCACCGCGTCCGACGGCGACAATATCGTCTGGGGCACCGCGGCCGACGGCGACAACGTCGTGTGGGGGACCTCGACCGACGCCAACGTCGTGTGGGCCACCTCCGCGGACGACGACGCGACGTGGGGCAGCGACGCGGGCGAAGAGGGGGCCGTGTTCTCGGACGAGGTCATCGAGCCGCTGCCGAGTCTCGACCTCGAGTTCGGCGACATGCTGGCGGTCAGTCCGGTCGGCACTCTCCTTTCCACCATCGTCCCGTCGATCGGAGGGCTCTAATGGAAAAGATGCCATATCGACCGGAGCTCGACCGTCACGACGTGCGGCTCCAGCCGGTCGTCGCTGCGGCGGCGAGCGAGACGGTCAGCACCGACTGGCGCAACGGCCTGCCGATGCTGGCGGGGGCGACGGTCACCTTGCGGGAACTGCGCGCGTCGGATGCCGCGTCGCTGTTCGCGCTGCTGACCACCGAGGAAGTCTCGCGTTTCATCTCGCCGCCGCCGAGCACTGTGGACGGCTTCGAGAAGTTCATCGCCTGGACGCTGCGTCAGCGTGCGGCCGGTGCGTATGTCTGCTTCGCGGTCACGATTGACGCGACCGACACCGCGATCGGGATCTTCCAGCTGCGCCAGCTGGAGCCCGGTTTCGGGACCGCCGAATGGGGCTTCGCCACCGGCTCGGCGTACTGGGGCACCGGGGTCTTTCAGGAAGGAGCGCAACTGTTGGTGACGTTCGCATTTGAGACGGTCGGCGTGCATCGGCTGGAAGCGCGTGCCGCGGTCCGCAACGGACGCGGCAACGGCGCGCTGCGGAAGATGGGCGCGGTGCAGGAAGGCCTGCTGCGGAAGTCGTTTCTGAAGGACGGCGAGTATCTCGACCAGGCGCTCTGGACCATCCTCGACGAGGATTGGAAGGCCAACACCGTGTGGAGCGGCACGGGGCGCATGATCGTTCACTGACCACGACTCGGCGTTGCAGCGATCGCGTGACAGGACAGGGGCGGGATCGGCCGGGGGCCGGTCCCGCCCTTTGTCTTTTTCGGCAGACCGTCACGCGGTCATCGTGCTCCGTGGTTGCCTTTTGAGACAGGTGCGCTACGATGCCGCGTATGAGACACGCCCTGCTGTGTGCGCTCGCACTCGTGATCTCGACCGGTCTTGCGCGCGCGGAGGTGACGCGCGTCGAGGTTGCGCGGCGGCTGGATCTGGGGTCGACCGGCTACGAGAAGATCATCGGCACCATCCATTTCGCCGTCGACCCGAAGGATCCGCGCAACCTCGGCGTCGTCGATCTCGACAAGGCGCCGGTCAACGCTTCCGGCCGCGTCGAGTTTTCGTCCGATCTGTACATCCTCCGGCCCAAAGCGCCGCGCGGCAACGGCGCGGCGCTGATCGACATTCTCAATCGCGGCAACAAGATGGTGCTGACCGGCTTCAATCGCGGCGGCTCGCCGGATCCTGCGACCGAAGACGATCTCGGCGACCGTTTCCTGATGCGCTTCGGCTTCACCGTCGTCTGGGTCGGCTGGGAATTCGACGTCGGTGATCGGCCCATGGCGATGCGGATTTACGTGCCGGTGGCGATCGACCACGGCACCGCGATTACCGGCGTGGTCGGCGCCGCCTGGACGGCGAACGCGCGCGGCACGGAGTTCGTCGCCGGCGATCTGGCGCATTACGACGCCGTCGATCCGAATGGCCCCGACAGCTCGCTGGTCGCGTGCCCGGACGTCTTCGCCGATGCCTGCGCCGCGGTGGCGCGTGATGCGTGGCGGGTTCGCGGCCATACGGTCACGCTCGATCGCGGCTTCGAGCCGGGCTGGACGTACCGGCTCCGCTATCGCGCCGCGAACCCCCCGGTCGCCGGTCTGGGTTTCGTGGCGGTGCGCGACACCACCGCATGGCTGAAGCACCAGCCGGACGCGCTCGCGCCGGTCAAGTACGCCTACGCCTTCGGCTCGTCGCAGAGCGGCCGGTTCCTGCGCGGTTTTCTCTACGAAGGGTTCAACACCGACGAGCGGGACCGCCAGGTGTTCGATGGCGTGATGGCACACATTGCCGGCGCGGCGCGCCTCGATCTCAACGCGCGCTGGTCGACGCCTACCGGTCTCGCCGTCCACAACGCCACCTCGTTCCCGTTCGCGGACGCGTCGCTGCGCGATCCGTCGAGCGGTGCACAGGACGGCGAGCTCGACAACCCGCGCATGGCCGGCCACGCACCCAAGGTGTTCTATACGAACACGCCGGTCGAATATTGGGGAACGAGCCGGGTCGCCGCTCTCGTGCACACGAGCCCGGATGGCACCGCCGATCTCGCGCCGCCCGATAACGTGCGCGTCTACTTCCTCGCCGGCACGCAGCATTCGCCGGCCCGCTTTCCCGCGGAACTGTCGAGCGGTCAGCAGCCGGACAACCCGGTGGACTACTGGTGGACGCTCCGCGCGCTGCTGCTGTCGATGCACAAGTGGGTGAAGGAGGGGACCGCGCCGCCGCCGAGCCTGTATCCGCGGCTCGCGGACGGCACGCTCGTGCCGGCGGCGGCGATCGCCTTTCCGGCGATCCCGGGCGTCGCGTCGCCGCGCGGGCTGCGGGCCGGACTCCGCGCCGCGAATCGGCTGGTGAAGGACGGCGCGGCGTCCGCTGTGCCGCTGCCGCTGCTCGTGCCGGCGGTCGACGCCGACGGCAACGAGCGCGCCGGCATCCGCCTGCCGGACGTCGCGGTGCCACTGGCGACCTACACGGGCTGGAACTTCCGTACGCCTAAGATCGGCGCGCCGAACGAGCTCGTGTCGCTCCTCGGCGCCTCGATCGCGTTTCCGGCAACGCGGGCCGCCCGCGAGGCAGCCGGCGATCCGCGCCGGTCAATCGCGGAGCGGTATCAGTCGCACGACGCGTATCTCGCCGCAGTCGAGCAGGCGGCCGACGCGCTCGTCAAGGCCGGCTACCTGCTCGTCGACGATGAACCGCGGATTCTGCAGCGCGCGGGCGATCAGTATGATCTCGCGGTTACTGCGCGATCGCCTGCAGCGAAACGCTGATCTTGACGTCGTCGCCGACGAGGAAGCCGCCGGTCTCGAGCGCCGCGTTCCAGTTGAGCCCGAACTCCTTGCGGTTGACCGTGATCTCGCCCTCGAAGCCGACGCGGGCATTGCCCCACGGATCGGTCGCGGTCCCGAGGTAGGTCACCGGCACCGTGAGCTGCTTCGTGGTGCCGCGGATGGTCAGCGTTCCGTCGACCGCGTACTGGTCGTCGCCTTTCTTGGTCACCTTCGAACTGGTGAACGTGATCGCCGTGTGTTTGTCCGCGGCGAAGAAGTCATCGCTGCGCAGGTGCGCGTCGCGATCAGGCGCGCCGGTATCGATGCTCGCGGCGTTGATCGTGAACGTGATCGACGACTGCTCCGGACGCGCCTCGTCGAACTGCACGGTGCCGCTGAAGTCGGTGAAGCGGCCGCGGACCTTGGTGACCAGGTGGCGAACCTGGAAGGTCACTTCCGAGTGGCTCTTGTCCACGATGAACGTGCGGACGGTCGACGGGGTCGTGGTGCTGGTGCTCATGGCTGATTCCTTTTGCTACTGATGGGCTGCGCGGATCGCATCGAGGAGCCGGATGAAC
>JAOBWF010000394.1 GCA_025463215.1 Acidobacteriota bacterium
TATGTGCCGCCGCATCCCTTCATGCTGGATTTCCCGCATCTGATGCTGCGCCACCGTTTTGTCGAAGCCAAGAAGGGCGATCGCAACAAGGAATGGATGCAACAGCAGCTGGCCGAGATGGACCGCAACGGCGTGCTGGCGCGGCCCATCGCGCCGCTGGTCAACTGGGCCAGCGACAAGGGCAACAAGCTGACCCGCCCCGTGATGGAAGCGGTGGCCGGTATTGACGCCAAGGCGACCTTGCCGAAATTCCACAACCGCACTTTTGTCAGTCAGGCCAGCCGCGACGCCGGCGCGATCAACAACGCCGCGCCGGCTTTCGGCAGGCGCAAGGCGGCGCTCTATGCCACCTGCTTCGTCAATTACAACAAGCCGGACACCGGCATGGATGCCCGCGCGGTCCTGAACCATATCGGCGTCGAGACCAAGGTCGCCTATCCCGGCTGCTGCGGCATGCCGTTCCTGGAACAGGCCGAGTTGGCGCGCGTCGCCGACAGCGCCGCCAAAGTGTCCAAGGAGCTCTGCAAGTTGATCGACGACGGCTATGACATCGTCGCGCTGACCGCCAGTTGCGGGCTGATGCTGAAATTCGAATGGGCGCTGATCTGTCCGGACAATCCCGACGTGAAGCGGGTGCAGGACAATACCTTCGACATCGACGAATACGTCGTGGACGTCGCCAAGAAAGAGGGCCTGCCCACTGGGCTTACCGCCCTTCCCGAAGGCGTCACGGTGCACCTGGCCTGCCACGCCCGCGCCCAGAATATGGGTCCCAAGGCGGCCGAGATGTTGAAGATGATTCCCGACACCCCGGTGGATGTGGTGGAGCGCTGTTCCGGCCATGGCGGCACTTTCGGGGTGGTGAAACCGACCCATGATGTGGGCATTAAAGTAGGCAAGCCGGTGTTCAAGGCGGTCAATGCCAAGCCGCGCGGGCATATTGTATCCGACTGCCCCCTGGCCGCCCTGCACATCGCGGCGCACACCGATACGCCGGCGAAGGCGCCCGAGCATCCCATCCAGATCATGGCGCGGGCTTTTGGGTTGCGACGCGGTTCGTCTTAGACGAACGAAACGGTCCAGTGGACCGTTTCGTTCGACGCAACGCCGCGAGCACAGGCGAGCGGCGGGGTGTCGCGGAATAGAATGAGGAAACACAGTGTCTGAAGCAGAACGCAAAATCTCCCCGGCCGACATCCTGTCGCCGAGCGAATATGACCAGCAGCGCAAGTCGCTGAAGGCCAACCTGATTCCCATGAAGAAGCTGCGCCGCATCGAGGTGGGGCCGTTTGCGACGTTCTATTTCGAGAATTACGCCACCATGTGGCTGCAGGTGCAGGAAATGCTGCGCATCGAAAAAGGCGGCGAGGAACAGGTCCCGGGCGAGTTGGCGGCCTACAACCCCCTGATCCCGCAAGGCGACGAGCTGATCGCCACCTTGATGCTGGAGATCGAGGACGAGACGCGCCGCAATGCCGTGCTGCTGACCCTGGGCGGGATCGAGGAAACCGTCTTCCTGGAGATCGGCGGCGACGTGATCCGCGCCACCCCCACCGAATATGACGACCGCACCACGGCGGACGGCAAAACCTCATCGGTGCATTGGCTGCGCTTCAAACTGACCAGTGACCAGATCGCGCACTTCAAGAACGGCACCGAGCGGGTTGTGCTGGGCGTGTCGCATCCCCATTACGGCCATATGGCGGTGCTGGGCGCCGAGGCGCGCACGGCGCTGGCGAAGGATTTTTCCTAGCTCACTATGGGCGGGCTTGACCCGCCCATCCAGAGTCAGGAAGGAACCGTCCGCGTACGCTGCTCTGGATGGCCGGCTCGGAGGCCGGCCATGGAGGTGATTCAAAACTTCAGCCGTCCGGCCACGATGTCCGAGTATCGCTCTGGTGTCAGGCGTTCGTACCCGCCGCTGTCCGGAACCATCACATAGAGTGGATCGGCAATCGCCGACGGATCGAAGCCTTCGCGCACCAGGTCCACCTTGCGCTGCTTGAAGGTGCCGGTGACATCGATACGCGGGGACAGGCGTAGGAAGATGGGACGAGCATAAGGCGCCAGCCGGTGCCGCAGATCGCCCGGCAGCCGGTCCAGGCGGAAATCGCCGTTCACCACCAGGGACGCCATGCCGGCGCGGCCATCCATGCCGGGCACCGCAACGCCATAGACATTGGCCTCAAGGATGCCCGGCTCCGCCGCCAGCGCCTCGCCCACTTCGCCGGTGGAGACATTTTCACCCTTCCAGCGGAAGGTGTCGCCGATGCGATCGACGAAATAGAAATAGCCGTGCGCGTCACGGCGCATCAGGTCGCCGGTGCGGAACCAGGTATCGCCTTTTTGAAAGACGTCGCGCAGCATCTTCTTGTCGCTTTCGGCTTTGGTGGTATAGCCCTCGAACTCGCGCCCCGCCCGCTTGGACATGCCGCCGATGGCTTCGCCGACCTCATCCGCCTCGCATTCGATGCAAAGCCCGTCCGGGCCGCGCACCGGCATTTCTTTTTCGACATCGAAACGCACCACCCGGCTGGGCAGCAGCCATTCCAGATAGTCCGGCACCCGGCCCACCGCACCCACCGTGCCGTCATAATTGAGCATTGAAACATTGCTTTCGGTGGCGCCGTAAAATTCCACGATGCGCGGAATCGCAAAACGCTCCTGAAACTGACGCCAGATTTCCGGCCGCAAACCATTGCCGGTGATGGCGCGGACTTTATGGCCGCGTTCCAGCGGCGATGGCGGGGCGTTCAACAGATAGCGGCACAACTCGCCAATATATTCGAACATGGTGGCGCCGTAACTGTGCACGTCGCTCCAGAATTCATGCACCGAGAATTTGCGCTTGATGATCAGCGCCCCACCCGACAGGAAAGCCAGCCCCACGGCGCAGACCCCACCGGTGGAATGATAGAGCGGCAACGGATCATAGATGCGGTCGGTCGGCTTCGGCCGCAATGCCCCGAAAAAGCCGGTCATCATGAACAGCATGCGCATATGGCTGAAATTGGCGGCTTTGGGCAGGCCGGTGGTGCCGGAGGTGTAGATGAAGAAAGCGCGATCCTTCAAGGTCACGCCGGCGCGCGCTTCTTTGCCGGGCGACGCTTCGGACGCCGCCGCCAGCGCGCTGGTGAGATTGCCCACCTCGCCGTCCAGCGGATCGATGCCTTCCACCCACAATGCGGGCGGGGCGTCGAATGGCGCATCCAGGAAATTGCGCACCAGTTCGGCGCCGACAATGGCATGGCGCGCGCCGGAGACATTGATGGAATGGGACAGGGCCGCGCCCACCAGGTTGGTGTTGATCAGCGCCACCTGCGCCCCGACCTTGAACATGCCCAGCCAGGCGCAAAGAAAATCGGGCCTGTTCTCCATCAACAGCGCCACCGGCGTGCCGCGTCCGATACCGCAGCCCAGCGCCCAATGGGCATAGCGGTTGGCGCGCGCATTTAGCTGCGCGTAGGTCATGACCTGGTCCTGGTAAAGGATCGCCGCGTTGGCGGGCCGCGCCCGCGCCTGGGCTTCGACAATGTCCACGATGCTGCGGGTGGAATGGGGCTTGACCAGGCGCAGCAGCCATAGGGTGCGCGCGATGCTGCCCAGATAGGTGGCTTCGCGCTTGACCGCGCTTATGAGGCCCAAAGCATTTCTCCCAGGCGCAGCTTGAGCCGCGCCCCACTTCTAATCAAGATAATGGCATGGATGAGACTCTGGATCTTCGCGGCCTCAAATGCCCCCTGCCCGCGCTGATGACCAGGAAGGCGCTGGCCAAGTTGGCGCCCGGCACGGCGCTGACCGTGCTGGCCGACGATCCGATGGCGGTGGTGGATATTCCGCACATGTCCCACACGTGCGGCCACGCCTTTGACGGCGTGGCCGCACGCGATGGCTATAGCGAGTTTTCGATCAGGTCTGGTTCGGCTTAGGCGCCGCGTCGGGGCCGATGCGGGTGATGACTTCACCGGCGTTCAAGGAGCGCGGCTCCTTGGCCGCCTGCTCCGGTGAGAGCAGCACGATCTCGGCATAGGCCTCAAAGTTGGTGCGCACCACCACATCCACTGCCGGCTCATAGGCAAAGCCCCAGCCACCCCAATAACCGAAACCGCGGCGGCTATAACCGCCCAGGAATGGGTCCGGCGGGACATAGGGGATGGTCTGCACCGAGGTGTTGGTGCGGGTGTTGCGGGTATCGAACACGAAGTTGGTGTATCCGGCGGCGCGGGTCACTTCGGCGGCGCGCAGCAAGAGGAAGCTTTCCACCGTCTCGCGCGGGGTCACCGTGTTGCCGGTGAAGGTGACGCGGTAGCGAGTCTGGGTCAGGGCCCGGTCGGTATAGCCGGTGCGCTGGCCTTCCAGCCGGGGGGCATAGGGCGACGGCGCCATGCACCCGGCCAAAACACCGGCCGCCAAGGTTAAGGGAAGAGCCTTGGCACCGAGGTGGGCCAGCAGGCGCCAGGAAGGGTTCAAGAAAGGGTTGAGTCGGGTCATGACAAGCTACTGTCCGTGCCCCTCACGGATTGTCCTCTATTATGGGAACGGTACGGCCCAATTCCTAGTTCCAGACGGGGCTTTTGATGGTCTTTTTGTGTCGGCGGGTTCCCCGCAGCACCTTGATATTGCGGGGCTTCCCCTTCGGACGAGGGTTCATTTTGCACTGCACCCTCTTGCTAAAGGCCGC
>JAOBWF010000257.1 GCA_025463215.1 Acidobacteriota bacterium
CGCCGCCTGACGTCCAGCAGGCGGTGTTTCGGGCGCAGGTGCGGCTGGCGCGCGAGCTGCAGTGTCCGGTCGTCGTCCACACGCGGGAGGCGGACGAGGACACAGTCGCGATTCTTCGTGAAGAAGGCGGCGGCCGGCTGCGCGGCGTGCTGCACTGTTTCACCGGCACCGCAGCGCTTCGCGACGCGGGCCTGGCGCTCGGGTTCTACGTGTCGCTCGCGGGCATCCTAACGTTTCCGAAGGCCGCCGATCTGCGCGAGATTGCGCGCGCCGTGCCGCTGGATCGGCTCCTGACCGAGACCGACAGCCCCTTTCTGGCGCCGGTGCCGTACCGCGGCACGCGGAACGAGCCAGCCTACGTCGCCCGCGTGGTCGAGACCCTGGCCGGGATGCACCAGGCGCCGGCCGGCGACCTGGCCCGGCGCACGGCGTCGAATTTCCACACCCTGTTCAGGCCGTGATAAAGTTTTGAACGTAAAACACGTGGAAAAATCGTCACTGGCCCTGTCGCAGATCTTCGAGCCGATCCGCGCCGACCTCCAGAAGGTCGACGAGGAGTTCGCGCGCCACGTCCAGTCGAAGGTCGCACTCATTCCGCAGATCGGCCAGTACATCCGGACCAGCGGCGGCAAGCGCATCCGGCCGGCGGTCCTGCTGATGGCGTCGCGCCTGGTCGGCTACACCGGCGATCGCTCGATCCTGTACGCCGCCGTCGTCGAGTTCATCCACACTGCGACCCTGGTCCACGACGACATCATCGACGACTCGAATCTGCGCCGCGGCCGCCTGGCCGTGCACTCCCGCTGGGGCAACGACATCACGGTGCTGCTCGGCGACTATCTGTACATCAAGTCGATGGCGATGGCGCTGACGCACGACGAGCTCGAGATCATCCGCAATCTGTGCGACGTCACGCTGCGCATGATCGAAGGCGAGCTGTACCAGCTGACGAAGAACGGCGACGCCACGATCACCGAGGACGAGCACTTCGACATCATGCGCCGCAAGACCGCGTATCTGTTCGGCGGCTGCGCCCAGATTGGCGGCATGCTCGGCAAGGTGTCGACCGAGCACGAGCAGGCGCTGCAGGAGTACGGCTTCAACCTCGGGATGGCGTTTCAGCTGGTCGACGATCTGCTCGACTTCACCGGCGACGCCGAAGCGGTGGGGAAGCCGATCGCGAGCGACCTGCGCGAGGGCAAGGTCACGCTGCCGCTGATCCACCTGCAGGCGCACGACCACGGCGGCGCGGGGCCGCAGATCATCCGCGACGTGATCGCCGCGCGCAACGCCACGCCGGAGCAGTGGCACGAGCTGCTGCGCTGCCTCAAGGAACACGCGTCGATCGACTACGCGTATCGCAAGGCTGTCGACTTCGCCGAGAAGGCCAAGAAGCCGCTCTATTCGTTCCCGCCCAGCGCCGAGCGCGACGCACTCCTGGCGCTACCGGATTACGTCCTGTCGCGGGACCGGTAAAGAAATGCTGATTGCCAAATGCAAAGTGCTAATTGATTTAGCAATTAGCATTCAGTAATTGGCATTTCTGTATGTCTGACATCGGGTCGCGTCTCGCCGAGCTGCGGCAACGCATCCGCCATCACGAAGAGCGCTACTACATACACAACGATCCGCAGATCTCCGACGCGGAGTTCGACGAGCTGCTCCACGAGCTCGAGCGGCTGGAAGCCGACCATCCCGATCTCGTCGCGCTCGATTCGCCGACCCAGCGGGTCGGCGGCCGCACGGTCGAAGGGTTCGCGACCGTCGAGCACATCGTGCCGATGCTCAGCCTCGACAACGCCTATAACGAGGAGGAGCTGCGTGCCTTCGACGAGCGCGTCCGCCGCGTCATCGCGAAGGGCGCGGTCGATGCTACGGCCGCGGCCGCGGAGCCGGAGCCGATCGCCTACATCGCCGAGCTGAAGATCGACGGCCTGAGCATCGCGCTGACCTACGAGGACGGCCGGCTGCTGCGCGGCGCCACGCGCGGCGACGGCGCACGCGGCGAGGATGTCACCGCCAACGTCCGCACGATCCGGGCGATCCCCTTGTCGCTCCGCCGCTCAGGGCCAGCCGTTCCCCCGGGCCGCGTCGAGATCCGAGGCGAGGTCTACCTGCCGCGCGCGGCATTCGAGAAGCTCAATCGCGAGATGGAACAAGCGGGCGACCCGCTGTTCGCGAATGCCCGCAATACGGCGGCGGGGACGATGCGGAACCTGGATCCCTCGCTGGTCTCGAAGCGCGGAATGGGCGCGTTTGTCTATCAGCTGGTGGACGGGCGGTCACCCGGCTCCGCGCCGCTGGCCCTGGCGCCTGCCGACGCCGCCAGCGGTGAAGGGCTGCGCTACGACACGCACGCCGCCACCCTCGAGGCGCTGGCGGCCTGGGGGCTGCCGGTCGAATCGCATTGGCGGCGCTGCGCCAACATCGAAGAGGTCGTCGCCTTCTGCGCCGAGTGGGGCGACAGGCGCCAGGCGCTCGAGTTCGACACCGACGGCGTCGTCATCAAGGTCGACGATCTCGCGCTGCGCGAGAAGCTCGGTGCGACCGCGAAGTTTCCCCGATGGGCCACTGCCTTCAAGTTCCCCGCGCAGCAGGCGACGACGACGCTGACGGCGATCGACGTGAATGTGGGACGAACCGGCGCGGTGACGCCGTACGCCGTGCTGGAGCCGGTCAAGGTCGCCGGCAGCACGATCTCGATGGCGACACTGCACAACGCCGAGGACGTCGCGAGGAAGGACGTCCGCCCAGGCGATCGCGTGCTGATCGAAAAGGGCGGCGACGTCATCCCGAAAGTGGTCAAAGCGATCCTGCCGCATCCCGACGGCGTGCCGCGCGGCGAGCCCTGGCAGATGCCGACGCACTGTCCCGAGTGCCGGAGCCTGCTGCACCGCGACGATGAGGAAGTGGTGTGGCGCTGCGAGAACACGTCGTGCCCCGCGCGCCTGCGCCGCAGCCTGGAGCACTTTGCGTCGCGGACCGCGATGAACGTCGAAGGGCTCGGTGCGTCGCTGGTCGATCAGCTGATCGACCAGGGGCTCGTGCACGACTATGCGGACCTGTATCACCTCACGCCCGAGCAGCTCGAAACGCTGGTCGTCGCACCGAAGGAGCCGAAATCGGAGCGGGCGGTCGCGCGCAAGCTGGGGAAGGTCGGCCGCAACGTCGTCGCGCAACTCGAGCGCAGCAAGTCGAACGACCTGTCGCGCCTGATTTATGCCCTCGGCATCCGCCACGTCGGAGAAAAGGCGGCGGCGACGCTGGCGCGGCATTTCCGATCGATGGATCGCCTGATGACCGAGCCGGTCGAGGCGTTGCAGTCGGTGTCGGAGATCGGTCCGGTGGTCGCCGCGTCGGTGCGCGCGTTCGCCGAGGAGCCGCGGAACCAGCAACTGGTGCGGAAGCTGAAGGCGGCCGGCGTCAACATGGACAGCCAGGCGCCCGAACCGAGCGACCAGCCGGGCCCGCTTTCGGGCAAGACCTACGTGCTCACCGGCACGCTGACTTCGATGTCCCGGGAGGAGGCGACCGCCGCGCTCGAGCGCCTCGGCGGCAAGGTGTCCGGGTCGGTCAGCAAGAAGACGACGTGCGTGGTGTTCGGCGCGGACGCCGGCAGCAAACTCGAGAAGGCGGAAAAGCTCGGCGTCGAGCGGATGGACGAGGCGCAGTTTTTGGCGTTCCTCAGCGCTTATAATTGACGTGCACCCCCATGCCGATGTCGCGGCGCTTCACCCTCGTGACCGTTGTGCTGACCGCGGTCGTTGCCTTTCTCATCGGCGCGATCCTCGCCGGCGGCGTGGCGCGCTCGGCCGTGTCGGCCGGCGCCGCGCCGAAGGCCTCGTCCAACCGGCTCACGCCGGCGCGCAGCGGCGGCGCGCCGGTGATGGCGTCGCTGGTCAACTTCGCCGACGTCGTCGAGCGCCTGAACCCTGCCGTCGTCAACATCGACACGACGACGAGGAGCAGCGGCGCGCGGCGGCGGCGCGGCGGCGCGCGGCCGTCGGACCCACCGGATCAGTTCGACGGCCCATTCGACTTCGGGACGCCGCGCGATCGGGACGCGCCGCGGCGCGGCGCCGGCAGCGGCTTCATCATCGATGCCGACGGCAGCATCCTCACCAACCACCACGTCGTCGATCGCGCTGAGCGGATCACGGTCAAGCTGTCGGACGGACGGACGCTGCGCGCGCGGCTGATCGGATCCGACCCGGACACCGACATAGCCTTGATCAAGGTCGACGGCCAAGGCGGCCTGCCGGTGGCGCCGCTGGGCGATTCGTCGACGCTGCGGATGGGCGAGTGGGTCTGCGCCATCGGCAATCCGCTCGGATACGAGCACACCGTCACGGTCGGCGTCGTCAGCTTCCTCGGACGGAAGCTGTTCGACATGAGCCTCGACAATTACATCCAGACCGACGCCGCGATCAACTTCGGCAACAGTGGTGGACCGCTGATCAACTCGCGCGGCGAAGTGATCGGGATCAACGCGGCGATCAGCTCGCGCGCCAGCAGCATCGGGTTCGCGGTGCCGATCAACGGCGCCAGCGCGGTGCTGCCGCAGCTGCGCGCCCGCGGCCGCGTCACCCGCGGCTACATGGGCGTCGGGCTGCGCGACGTCGATGCCGATCTCGACCGGTCGCTGAAGCTGCACGTCGACCACGGCGCGCTGGTGCAGGACATCACCACCGGGTCGCCCGCCGATCGCGCCGGGGTGCGGCCGTACGACGTCATCACGTCGCTCGACGATCGCGCCATCGCCAACGACGATCAGCTGATTCGCGAAATCGCGGGACGTGCGCCCGGGTCCGCCGCGCGGCTGCGCGTCATCCGCGACGGCCGCGACCAGACCGTGGTCGTCAAGCTGTCGGAGCGTCCTGCGCGGGAGCGGGCCGACAAGGCGGAGGCGCCGGCGGGGCCGCCGGAGCGCGGGAAGCTGGATCCGGACGCGCTGCTGCTCGGGATCGCGGTGCGCGACATCGATCGCGCGGCCGCCGATCGGCTGGAGCTGCCGAAGCAGATGCGCGGCGTCCTGATCACGCGCGTCGAGGCGATGAGCTCGTCGTTCGACGGCGGCATCGAGCGCGGCACGGTGCTGCTCGAAATCAACCGTCAGCGCGTCGAGTCGGTCGCCGACTACCGCCGGATCGCGCGCGCCGCGCATGGCGGCGACATCCTCACTCTGTATGTGTACGCGCCGGACCTGGACCAGCGGCAGCTGAAAACGATCCGCGTCGAGGAAAGGTGATGCACGTGTCAACGGCGTGCACAGAGGCAACGGGATCCACACGGAGCAACGGAGCAACAGAGGGACGAACGGAGGCGGCACGCTGCCGCGCGCGCCACTGCCCCTTGTTCTTCTCCGTTCCTCCGTGGCTCCGTGTTGAATCCGTTGTCTCCGTGCCCTCTGTTGTCCGCAGTTAACTCATGCCGAAATCCCGCGTCCTGGTAATCGACGACGAGGCGGCCATCCGCGACTCGCTGCGGATGACGCTCGAATATGAAGGCTACGAATTTCTCGGCGCGGCCACCGGCCAGGAAGGGCTGGCGCTGGCGGAGCGCGAGGCGCCGGACCTGGTGCTGCTCGACGTCAAGATGCCGGGCATGGACGGGATCGAAGTGCTCGAGCGGCTGCGCAACATGAACGACGCGGTCCCGGTGATCGTCGTGTCCGGCCACGGCACCATCCAGACCGCGGTCGAAGCGACCAAGAAGGGGGCCTTCGACTTCATCGAGAAGCCGTTCGCGAGCGAGCGCGTCCTCGTCAGCCTGCGCAACGCGCTCGATTCGCGGCAGCTGCGCGACGAAGTGCGGACGCTCAAAAAGGCGGTCGAGGTCCGGCACCAGATGATCGGCGAGAGCGCCGGCCTGAAGCAGATCATGGCCGCGATCGGCCGCGCCGCGCCGACCAATGCGACCGTGCTGATCACGGGCGAGAGCGGCGTCGGCAAGGAGCTGGTGGCGCGCACGATTCACCGCAACAGCCTGCGCAGCCGCGAGCGCTTCGTGCAGGTGAACTGCGCGGCGATTCCCGAGGAGCTGATCGAGTCGGAGCTGTTCGGCCATGAGAAGGGATCGTTTACCGGCGCCACCGAGAAGCAGGTGGGTAAGTTCGAGCAGGCCGATCGCGGCACGATTTTCCTCGACGAAGTCGGCGACATGAGCGCCAAGACCCAGGCCAAGGTCCTGCGCGTGCTTCAGGAAGGCGAGGTCGAGCGGCTCGGATCCGCGCGCACCATCAAGGTCGACGTGCGGGTCATCGCCGCCACCAACAAGAATCTCGAGGAAGAGATCGAGAAGGGGCACTTCCGCGAGGACCTGTATTTCCGGCTCGCCGTGATCCCGATCCACGTGCCGCCGCTGCGCGAGCGGCCCGAGGACGTCCAGCTGCTCGTCCGCCACTACATGGAGTACTTCAGTCGCGAGAACAACGTGCGGCCGAAGCGGATCACCCAGGCGGCGCTCGATGCGCTCGGCCGGTATCGCTGGAAGGGCAACATCCGCGAGCTGCGCAACACGGTCGAGCGGCTGAACATCATGACCAGCGGCGAGGTGATCGACATCGCCGACCTGCCCGAGAGCGTCCGCTCGCCGGCGACGTGGACCGCGGTCACGAACGCTGGAAGCGGCGGCGGCGGCCTCACCCCGCCGAAGCCCGGCAGCGACGCCGACCAGGCGAAAGCCGGGACGCTGCGCGAATTCAAGGAGAACGCCGAGCGCATGTTCCTCGTCGGCAAGCTGCGCGAGAACGGCTGGAACATCTCGAAGACGGCGGAAGTGATCGGTACGCCCCGCAGCAATCTGTACAAGAAGCTGGAGCAGTACCAGATCAGCCAGGAATCAGATGGCTAATGGCTGATCGCGATGGCACCTGCTGATGCCCAGACGTGTCCATCGACCATTAGCCATCAGCCATGACGAGCCTGTATGATCCAAGCTTCGCAGTGAGCCAGACGGCCGTCCGTCATCGTCGCAAGACGAGGGCGGGAGGAAAGTCCGAACTCCGCAGGGCAGTGCGCCGGGTAACGCCCGGTCAGGGTAACCTGAAGGAAAGTGGCACAGAAAACGTACCGCCCGGTGGAGGGGTCAGATCTTGATTTTTTCGTCGATACGTCGGACCGAAAAAAACAAGATCTGACCCCCTCATCGGGTAAGGGTGAAAAGGTGCGGTAAGAGCGCACCGCGCCCGTGGTAACACGGGTGGCAGGCAAAACCCCGCACGGAGCAAGACCAAATAGGGAGGCGCCCAGCAGAACATCGCTGGTTGGACGGCCCGTCCAAGTCTCCGGGTAGGTCGCTTGATCCCGCCAGCAATGGCGGGGCTAGAGGAATGGTCGTCGTCCATCTCGCTCGAAAGAGCAGGATGGGAACAGAATTCGGCTTATCGGCTCACTGCGATCTTTTTCATTTCAGCGTTCAGATTTCAGAGTTCAGATTCAGGTATATGAGACGCACCGCTCTCGCGCTGATCGTTCTTGCCCTGGCCGTTCCCCTGGTCGCGCAGCAGACGCCCGGACAGATCCGGCCGCGTCCCGCCGAAGGGCGCGAGCCCGAGTTCAAGGCGCCGACGATCCGCGAATACAGACCGAAGTCGCAGCTGGTCACGCCGCAGCACCCGGTGCCGCGCGCCAAGTTCCCCGTGATCGACATCCACAGCCACCAGCGCACGCCGATCGCGCCGGACGAGTACGACCGCGTCATGAAAGGGATGGAGGCGAACAACCTCCAGATCCTGGTGAACCTGAGCGGCGGCTTTGGCGATCAGCTGCACCGCGGCGTCGAGGCGCTCAAGGCGAGCAAATACAAGGACCGCATGGTCCTGTTCGCGAACATCAACTTCAGCGGGTCGGTCGGACCGGGCTTCGGCGCGACCGCGGCCAAACAGTTGGACGATGACCTCAAGGCCGGCGCGATGGGGCTGAAGGTCTTCAAGGACCTCGGGATGTTCGTCAAGAAGACGAACGGCGATCGCCTGCCGGTCGACGATCCCGAGCTCGATGCCGTGTGGGAAACCTGCGCGCGCCACAACGTGCCGGTCCTGATTCACATCGCGGAGCCGCCGGCCTTCTTCGAGCCGCTCGACTACACCAACGAGCGCTGGCTCGAGCTGGCGCTGTATCCTGATCGCCGCCACCAGACGGGCGTGCGCTTCGAACAGCTGCTGACGGAGCGCAACAACATGATCCGGAAGCACCCGAACACCAAGTTCATCCTGGCGCATTTCGGGTGGCACGCCAACGATCTCACCCGCGCCGGCAAGCTGCTCGACCAGTATCCCAACGTCTACTACGACGTCGCCGCGGTGCTCTACGACTTCGGCCGGCAGCCGCGCGCCTCGCACGACTTTTTCGTCAAATATCAGGACCGGATCCTGTTCGGCAAGGACAGCTACCAGCCGGACGAGTATCCTTACTACTGGCGGGTATTCGAGACCAACGACGAGTACTTCGACTATTACCGCGATTACCACGCGTTCTGGAAGCTGTACGGTATCGGTCTACCAGATGCCGTGCTCAAGAAGCTCTACTATGCGAACGCGTTGAAGCTCACGCCCGGTCTTTCGCACGCCGGATGGCCGTCGACGTAGCCAGAGCACTCCGCCGAACCACTCGGCAGAGCTCTTGCACTCGACCTCGACACTATGGCTTCTTATCTCGTCACGGGCGGCGCAGGGTTCATCGGATCACATCTCGCGGAGGAGCTCGTCCGCCGGGGTGAGACCGTCCGCGTCGCCGACAGCCTCATCACCGGCAAGCGCCGTAATCTCGACCACATTCCTGGCGTCGAGTTCCTCGAAGGGGACCTCGCCGACCTGCCGTTTGCGGAACGCGCCGTTGCGGGCATGGAATACGTGCTCCATCAGGCGGCCATCCCGTCGGTGCCGCGGTCGGTCGACGATCCGATCACTTCGAACCGCGCCAACGCCGACGCGACCCTCAACGTGCTGGTCGCGGCGCGGGACGCCGGCGTCAAGCGCCTGATCTTCGCGAGCTCCTCGTCGGAGTACGGCAACACGCCGACGCTGCCGAAGCGGGAGGACATGCCGCCCAGCCCGCTGTCGCCGTACGCGCTGCAGAAAGTGATGGGGACGCAGTACTGCCAGATGTTCACGCAGCTCTACGGCTTCGAGACGGTGGCGACGCGCTACTTCAACGTCTTCGGCCCGCGCCAGGATCCGAGCTCGGCGTACTCCGGCGTTATCTCGGTGTTCGCGACCGCGCTCAGCGAAGGGCGCCGGCCGACCATCTTCGGCGACGGCGAGCAGACCCGCGACTTCACCTACGTCGCCAACGTGGTCGATGGCGTGCTGCGCGCCTGCGAGGCGCCGAAGGCGGCGGGCGAGGTGATCAACGTCGCCTGCGGCACGCGCATCTCGCTCAATCAGCTGCTGGCCGTGATGAACCAGATCGTCGGCACCCGCCTCGAGCCGATCTACAAAGACGAGCGCCCGGGAGACGTCAAGGACTCGCAGGCCGACATCACCAAGGCCAGGACGCTGCTCGGGTATACCCCGAGCGTCGACCTGGAGGAAGGCCTGCGCCATACGCTCGCCTGGTGCCAGGGCGAGAGCAGTGCGGCGGCCGCGCGCTAGCGCAACGGTGTGAACACCCGTCAGTTCGGGCGGAAGCCGGACGGCAGGAATTCCACCGCGACCGCCACACCGGCCATCGACGAGGGCCAGGCTGCGGGTTTCTCGATCCGCCACGTCACGTAGACGGCATCGGCGGGAACCCGCGCGCCGCACGCCAGCATCCCTTCCCGCGGTTCTCCGTACACGATCAAATCGACGTCGGCGAACCGCGCCGCCGCGGTCACGATGTCGCGATCGCCGGCGGTCACATGGAAGCGCACCTCGCCGCCGGCGCATTCGACCGTGGTGAGGTGACCGAATGCGCGGTCCTCGCCGGCTTGCACGGGTCGTAGTTCCAGCCGCATGCGCGGCAGCGGCCCGCGCGGTTCGTCAATCGCCGCTCGCGCGGTGGCGTAGGTCGCGCTGCCCCGCACGCCGGCCGCCTCGAGCGCGTCCAGCCGACGCCGGGCGCCGTCGACGGCGACGGGATCGATGGCGTGGGCGGCGATGTCCTGGAGCATCGGTCTCGCCGCGTTCGGAGCGCCGCGCAGGATCATGATGTCGGCCTGCCGCAGCCTGAAGTCGGTGCGGCCCGGCGCGAGCATGACCGCGAGGGCGATCGCCCGGCCGGCATCGTTCCAGTTCCGCTGCAGCAGTCCGGCATATGCCAGCCAGCCGAATGCGTCCGGTGACTGCGCGTCGATCGTCGTCGCCCTGGTCAGCGCATCGGACGCGCGCTGAATCACCTCGCCTCGCTCGTCCCCAGTCGTCACATCCGCGCTCTGCAGCATCGTCACACCGGCGCCGTATTGGATGTCGAAGTCGTCAGGAGCCGCGCGGACCGCGCGGGCGAGCGCCGCGTCGGCATCGGGGGTCCGCGCCTCCGCGAGGCGGAGACGCGCGAGCGTCAGCTGCACGGCGGCGGCGCCGGGTTCGGCGGCGACGGCTGCTTCGATCCGTCGCGCCGCCTCGCTCGTCCGGTTGATGCGGAGCTGAAGATCGCCGAGCCAGGCCTGCGCCTCGGCGGGCGAGACGACCCGCGCCGGCGCCGGTGCGTCCGCCTGCAGCCGCTCGTTGAAGGTGTAGATCCAGGACTTGAAGGTCAACCCGCGAAGATAGGCGCGCAGCTGCGGCTCGAACGCGGCCGGCGTCCTGCCGAAGGTCGCCGCGAACGCCGCCTCCGGGTTCGTGCCGCCGGCGATCGCGCCGGCGAACTGGTTGATCAGCATCGGCCCTGACGGCAATTCCGTCATGAGGTAGTGCGTCAGCGCCCACGACTCCGCGTAGAAGATCGACCGGCGCTCGCCTTCGTTGTAGAGATCGGATGCGTGATCGACCGTGAGCAGTTGCGCCAGCGGCAGGAACCGCTGGCGCAGCAGCGCGACGTGCGGCGCGATCGCCAGGCCGATGTCCGCCCCCTTGCCGCCCGATCGCAGCCGATATGTCGAGTAGTACTCGGCCAGCCCTTCGTTCAACCACACCGGCACCGCACGCAGCGCGCTGCCGAGCAGCAGGTGCGTGTACTCGTGAAACACGATCGGGGCGCTGCCGGCGAATCCTTCGGTCGAGAGCGCGATCGTGTTGGTGTCGACGCCGCGCTGGAAGTAGCCGCCCACTGAGAGGGGCCGGCCGTTGCGGAGCGGCACGAACTGCTCGAAGGTCTTGCGGCTGCCGAAGACGTAGACCAGCGTCGGCGCGGTGGCCGCCGGCCGTCCGCTCGCGCTCAGGCGACCGAGGACGGCGCGGAACTGTTCGAGCTCCTGCGCGATGTCACGCAGCGCGTTTGCCGGCTGATCGCCGAGCACGGTCATCGATCCGCTGCGCACGGCGGTCCAGCGCGGCTCCGCGGCGTCCGCGAGTGCGCACGCGCTGGCCATGACCGCGACGAGCAACGCCCCGTGTCCCGCGCGGCGGGCGTATCGAACGGCAACGAGCATGACCGGGTGATGATACTGCGCGCGCCCGCAACCGGAGTTACCTCGCCTCGCCGCGGACTTTGCCGGAAAAACCGCCGCGCACGCCAACTACAGGCGTCGCCCCTCACGTCGCGTCTGCGCCCCGCTGCGCGGCGGCCTCGAGCGCTGGTTCGCATCTTCAGTCAGGCCAATGCGTTGCGGCGGCGCCGCGATCGAGTGCCGGATGGACACCCGCTTGCGATGACGTCCGGCGACCCTGACCCGGTGACGCCATCCGCATGGGGCCTGACCTCCCCCTCGGAGTCGCCCGCTCGGAAAGGGTCCCCATTCACAAGGAGGATTCGATGTTTCGTTCCATGCTGTCGATCGCCGCGTTGTCGTCTCTACTGTGTGCTGTGCCGTCCACTCACGCGTTCGCACAGGCGAAGCCCACCCGTACGGCCGCCAAAGCCGCGCCTGCCTCGACCGCGATCATCAACCTGAACACCGCGTCGGCATCCGACCTCGAAGGGCTCCCCGGGATCGGCGCGAAGACCGCCGCCCGCATCGTGGAGTACCGGCAGAAGAACGGCCCATTCAAGAAGGTCGAGGAGCTGATGAACGTCCGCGGCGTCGGCGAGAAGAACTTCCTCAAGCTGAAGCCGCAGATCAGCGTCTCGCCGGCCAAGGCCGATCACGATCACGCGGATCGGCCGTAGGTGGATTGGCCCGGACGCCTCGCGTCCGGGCCAGCGATGCGATGACGCAGTTACGCCGGTGTAGCGGCTACTCGTTGCTCGAGCTGATCGCGGCGATGGCGCTGTCCGTCACCGTCAGCGCCGCCGCCGTCCCCGAATACCTCGCGGCCAGAGACGAGGTCAGGGCGAGTGGGGCGGTGCATCACATCTCAGGGCGGCTGCAACGCGCCCGGATGGAGGCCGTGCTGCGGTCGGCGATGGTCGGCGTGCAGTTCACGCAGGCGGCGAACGGCTACAGCTATGCGGTGTATGTCGACGGCAATCGGAATGGCGTGCTGACGCGCGACATCCAGCGTGGCACCGACCGGCTGATCGGGCCGCCGGAGCGATTGCCGGACCAGTTCGCCGGGATCGAGTTCGGCGCGATCCCGGGTGTGCCGCCGGTCGATCCCGGAGGGACGCCGCCTGGCACCGATCCGATCCGGCTCGGTGCCGGCAGCATCGCCAGCTTTTCACCGACCGGCACCTCTTCCTCCGGCACCGTATATATCCGGAGCGGGCGGAACACGCAGTACGCCGTGCGGATTTTCGGCGAGACCGGCAGGACGCGGATGTTGAAGTTCGAACCGAGGACACGGCAATGGAAACAACTGTAGGAATCGAGGCGCCGGATCGCCGCAGCATGCGCCGGCGCGAGGCATTCGAAGAGCATCGGATCGTATCGGCGTGCGTGCGCCCCGGACAAAAGGCGCGGCTGATCGACGTATCCGCCGGCGGCGCGCTGATCGAGACGAGTCATCGGCTGCTGCCGGGCACGTCGGTGGAGTTACAGGTCGAGACGGGAACCAATCGGACCAGCGTCCGGGGGCGGGTCGTGCGCTGCGCGGTCGTGCGGCTGCGGCCGACATGGGTGTGTTATCGCGGCGCGATTGCGTTCGATCGAGATCTGCCGTGGTTCGTCGACGAAGGCGGGGAAGCCGCTACTCCACAGGTGATCTGACATGCCGACCGAAATCACCGATTCGCGCGCGATTTGCGACTATCCGCCGCCGGCAGCGCCTGGCATCCGGTTTGGTTCTGCGAGCGGCATGCCTTTCACACCGCGGCAACGCGATCGCCGCGAGGCGCTGGCGCACTTGCTGGCGTCACTCGCGCGCGCGCTCGATCGGCGTCTCGACGTCTCGTTGATCCGCGGCGCTTTCGAAACCGCGCTGACGCAGATGATCCCCGCGCGCACCGTGCAACTGCGCGAGGTGGGCAGCCGGTGGGGGCGCCGTACCGACACCGGGCCGGAGTCGGTCGCGCTGGAAGTGCCCAGCGCCGATGCGTCGTGCCAGGGCGTGCTCGAGGTCACGTTCGACCCGGGGTCGCCGCTCGGCGACTGGGATTTCCAGATGCTCGGCATCGCCGCGAACGTCGCCGCGCTGGTCCTCGAAATCGAGCGGTCGCATCTCCAGCTGTCGCGCGCCGGCCTGCTGAATCCGGCTCGAAACCGGCGCGACGGAGCGGCGCCGCTGATTGGTTCGACCGATGTCATGCAGACACTGCGCGCGGAGATCGAGCGGGTCGCCGCGACCGATTTCACGGTGCTGCTCGAAGGCGAGAGCGGCGTCGGCAAGGAGCTGGTGGCCCGTCAGATCCACGACTCGAGCCGGCGGCGAACCGGGCCGTTCGTCGCAATCAACTGCGCCGCGCTCGTCGAAACCCTGCTCGAGGCGGAGCTCTTTGGCATCGAGGATCGCACGGCAACCGGCGTGCGCGGCCGGCGCGGCAAGTTCGAGGCGGCGGAAGGCGGCACGTTGTTTCTCGACGAGGTGTCGGATCTGTCACTGTCGGCCCAGGCCAAGCTTCTGCGCGCCATTCAGGATCTCGCGGTCGAGCGCGTCGGCGGGCAGGGCACCCATCGCGTCGACATCCGGATCGTCGCCGCGACGAATCGCAGCCTGGCGTCGCTGGTCGAGCAGCGGCTGTTCCGGCCCGACCTCTTCTATCGCCTGAGCGGCGTGGACATCCGCGTCCCGACGCTGCGCGAGCGGCGGCCCGACATCCTGGAGCTCGCGGCCTACTTCCTCGACCGGCATAAAACGATGAGGCCGCTGCGGTTGTCGGCAGGTGCGTGTGACGCGCTGATGGCCTACGACTGGCCCGGCAACGTACGCGAACTGGAGCGGCTGATGGAGCGCGCGGTGGCGATGGTCAACGCCGACGTCATCGAGCTCGACGATCTGCCGGCGAGTATCCGCGGCGATTACGTCATCGCATTGGGACCATCGCTGCGGCGCAACGACAGCCTGCGCGCCTGGGCGAGCCGTTACGCCCGCCTGGTGCTGGAGCGATCCGACGGGAACAAGCGCGAGGCGTGCCGCGCCCTGGACATCAGTTACCACACGTTGCAGTCCTATCTCCGGTTTCCGGTTCACGACAGCGGCGAACCGGCCGCCGCGCCGGACTCAGTCACGTCCGGACAATGGGACGAGGAACGCGGTTCCGCAGAGGAGGTCGAGGTGGAATCCGCGCGCTGATCGAGCTGGCGGCGCGATGCGCGCCGCACCCGCCGGGTGTCTCCGGCGAACGGCGGAACGAGGCAGGGGCGGCGATACCGCCGCGAGGTCACGCGTTCCGGCCGAACCCGCACACCGCTGTGCGGATGGAGGCGCAATGAAGACATGGCTAACGTGCTCGCTGGTGATTCTCGTGATCGGCCTCGTCGTGTGGCAGAAGGCCGGTCCGGTCGTGAAGGCGGCGCAGGCGAGCCCTGCGGTGAAAATGATTTCGCCCGGACAGCAACCGATCGGGCATCCGGGCGAGAAAGGCGCCACCTACTACGCGATCGAAGCTCAGACCACGCGATTGACGATGACGTTTCGGGACGGGCATGTGGCGGTCGCGGATCGCGGGCTGGTGGGCGGGGTACGGGCGACCATCCGCGATCGCGGTGGAAACGAACGGGGCCGGCTCAGCGTGAACGGATTAGACGATGCCCACGACCTGCTGCATTTCGAGCCGGCCGGCGGCACTCCGTTCCAGGCGGTGAGCGATCCGCTTGTCGTGAAGCCGACGCTCGACTGGGTCTCGCGTCAGGCGTATGCGCTGACGAAGGACGGCAGCGCGAATCTGGTCTGGGACCAAGGGGTGATGCGGCCGCGCGACCGCGCCAGGCGTATTGTCGAAAGCGACGTCGACGAGGTCGAAACCGTCTGGGCCAACGGTCTCGTCGCCACCATGACGCGGCAGGTCTACCCGCGGCGCGAGCTGGCGCCTGGCCGCGCGGTTCAGGGGCCGGCGCTCGTCACCGAACTGAAGCAGCACGGTGCACCGGTAGGTAGGGCGGTGTGGTTCGAACGCGACCGCGTGTTCGCGTACTCACTTCCGGGACTCGTCCCGGGTATGGTCGTGATCGGCGAGCAGGAGCTGAAAAACGACTACGGCGGCTGGCCGTTCACGCCCGATACCACGTGGCTGAATCTTCAGCTGATTGCCGCGCACCACTTCAAGACACTGGTGGCGAAGCAGGGCTTCGTCGCGAAGGCATGCGAGCCGGCGAAGCCGTCTCGACTGGCGCAGTTCTTCATGCCGACGCTCTATGCGAACGATGTGGGCTGCGACGGGTTGCATTACCTCGATGGCACGATGTTCCGCGGCTGCTGCGACGATCACGACCGTTGCTATTCACGAGGGGGCTGCACGTCCCGGAGTTGGTGGCAGGTGTGGACGAGCTGGACCTGCGATGTGTGCAACATGTACGCCTTCGCGTGCTTCGTGGCCGTCGGCAATCTGGACGACCGCTGCCTGATGCGGCAAGGATGTACCGGATGAACGGAAAAATCAGGAATCGCGGGTTGGGGTTCCTCGTCGGCGCGTCGACGTTCGTCGGCGCCCACGCGCTCGAAGTCGCGATGTGGACGACGAGCTTTGGCGGCGAGCACGACCCGTGGTTCCTGAACTCCGGCAGCGCGGCGGCGTGCACCGTCGCCTCGCTGTTCGCGGCGAGCGTGCTGAGCGGTGCCTTTGGGCTGCCGGGCTGGTCGCTTGGAGTCGGCGCGGTCACCGCGATGGTCGTCATTTTGGCGAGGCAGGGGGGCAGCACGATTTTCCCGCTCGTCGTCTGCGTGGGCACGGTGTTCATCGGCTTCGGGTGTCTGCTCGGCGCGTGGATCGGAAAAGAGCTGGCCGCCCTACGCCGGTCCGGGCCGGATTCTTGACCGGGTGTGAACGTGCATAGTACCGTTACCTGTTTCCACTCAGACTTTTGCAGCCCCAATGAATCAGGCGACCACTACACCCTTGAAGAAGACGCCCCTCAACGCTCGACACCGTGCCTCGGCGGCCAAGATGGTCCCGTTCGGCGGGTGGGACATGCCGGTCGAGTACAGCGGTCTCTCGAACGAGCACGCCGCGGTCCGGACGCGCGCCGGTATCTTCGACGTCAGCCACATGGGCGAAATCGAGATTGCCGGCAAAGACGCGCTGGCGGCGGTCCAGCGGATCTCGTCTAATGATGCGTCCAAGCTGGCGGTCGGCCAGGCGCAGTATTCCGGCCTGCTGACGCCGGCGGGCACCTTCGTCGACGACCTGCTCGTCTACCGGCTCGGGCCCGCGCACTTTCTGCTGGTCGTCAACGCCGGCAACATCGCCGGCGACTACGCCTGGATGGCCGAGAACATCCAGGGTGTGGGCGACGCAGTGGCGGTCGACTCGAGCTCGCGGTATGCGCTCATCGCCGTCCAGGGGCCGGCGGCGCTGAACGTCCTGCAGCCGCTGACCGGTGTCGACCTGGCCAGCATGAAGTACTACTGGTTTGGTCACGGCGAGGTCGCCAACGTCCGCGCGACGGTGTCGCGGACCGGCTACACCGGTGAGGACGGCTTCGAGATCTTCGTGCCGCCCGCGCAGGCGGACAAGGTGTGGCTGGCGCTGCTCGAGTCAGGCAGGTCGGCCGACGTCATCCCCTGCGGCTTGGGCGCGCGCGACACGCTGCGCCTCGAAGCGGGCATGCGCCTCCACGGCAACGATATCGACGACACGACGACGGCGGTGGAAGCGGATCTGAATTGGATCGTCGGCTGGAAGAAGGACGACTTCATCGGTGCCAGTGCGTTGCGCGAGCAGAAGGCGAGCGGGCCGGCGCGCAAGATCGTCGGCTTCGAGATGCAGGAGCGCGGCATCGGCCGCCACGGTTACGATGCCTACATCGGGGACGCCAAAGTCGGCGTCGTGACCAGCGGGACCCAGACGCCGCACGTCAAGAAGGCGATCGGCATGGCGTACCTGCCGGTCGAGCACACCGCGGTCGGCACTGAATTCGACGTCGACATCCGCGGCCGCCGCACCCGCGCGCGCGTCGTGCCGATGCCGTTCTACAAACGGGCGAAGTAGCCCCAGCTTGCGGCGACGCGTCGCGCAGGCGTGAAGCAGTCAGACGTAGCGCAGGCCTCAGGCCTGCTCGGGAGAAACGATGGCGTATCCGGCGAACCTGAAATACACCAAAGACCACGAATGGATCGACCTCACCGGCGACCGGGGCCGCATCGGCATCACCGACTACGCCCAGCAGCAGCTCGGCGACGTCGTCTACGTCGAACTGCCGGAGGTCGGCGTCAAGGTGAAGCAGGGGCAGTCGTTCGGCACGATCGAGTCGGTCAAGGCGGTCTCCGAGTTGTACTCGCCCGTCACCGGCGAGATCGTCGAGGTGAACACCGGGCTCAAGGACAAGCCCGAAGGCGTCAACGCCAACCCGCACGACAGCTGGATGGTGGTGATCAAGCTGACGGTCCCGAGCGAAGCCGGCGCGCTCCTCGACGCCTCGCAGTATCAAGATCTGGTGAAATGACCGTATTCGACTTCGAATCGTTCCAGTCCCGGCACATCGGACCCGACGCGGCAGACACAGCGGCGATGCTGAAGGTAGTCGGCACGTCTTCGCTCGACGCATTGATGGAGGAAGCGATCCCGGCGCGCATCCGGCTGAAGGCGCCGCTCAACCTGCCCGACGGGCAGAGTGAGCATCACTTCCTGAAGGAGCTTCGCGCGGTCGCGTCGCGCAATCAGATCGCCCGCTCGTTCATCGGCTACGGCTATTACGACACCGTGACGCCGAGCGTGATTCTGCGCAACGTCCTCGAGAATCCCGGCTGGTACACCCCGTACACACCCTATCAGGCCGAAATCGCGCAGGGGCGGCTCGAATCGCTCCTCAATTTCCAGACCATGGTGACCGACCTCACCGGGATGGAGGTCGCGAACGCGTCGCTGCTCGACGAAGCGACCGCCGCGGCCGAAGCGATGACGATGCTGGCGCGGGTCCAGGCGAAGCGGATCGACGCCGCGTCCGGCCGGCCGCAGTTCCTCGTCGCCGATTCGTGCTTCCCGCAGACGCTCGAGGTCCTGCGCGCCCGCGCCGAGCCGCTCGGGATCGATCTCGTGCTGATGCCGAACGAGCTGATGGCGACCGCCGAGTTCGGCGACCGCGTTTTCGCGGCGCTGGTGCAGACGCCGGACGAAGCGGGGCGCGTGCACAATCTTCGGGGCTTCATCGCGCGCGCCAAGCAGGCGGGGGTCCTGGTTGCGGTCGGCAG
This sequence comes from Acidobacteriota bacterium, assembly GCA_025463215.1. Classification (GTDB taxonomy): domain Bacteria; phylum Acidobacteriota; class Vicinamibacteria; order Vicinamibacterales; family CAVVIG01; genus CAVQFC01. The sequence goes on from JAOBWF010000257.1 coordinate 18,740, forward strand.
CGATCTGCTCAGCCTGGCGCTCCTGACCCCTCCGGGCGAAATGGGGGCCGACGTCGTCTATGGCAACTCGCAACGGTTTGGCGTGCCGCTCGGCTATGGCGGCCCGCATGCGGCCTTCTTCGCGACCCTGGACACGCACGTCCGCCAGGCGCCGGGGCGGATCATCGGCGTCTCGATCGACGCCCACGGCAACACCGCCTATCGGATGTCGCTGCAGACGCGCGAGCAGCACATCCGCCGCGAGAAGGCGACGTCGAACATCTGCACGGCGCAGGCCCTGCTGGCGAACATCGCCGGCCTCTACGCGGTCTATCACGGTCCCAAGGGGCTGACCCGGATCGCGAGCCGCGTCCACGCCTATGCGACGCTGCTCGAGGGGGAGCTCGCCGCACTCGGCTTCCGGCAGCTGAACGAGGTCTACTTCGATACGCCGCGCTTCGACGTTCCGGGCGGCGTCCAAGCGGTCGGGCAGATCATGAAGGCGGCACTGAAGGCGAAGATCAATCTCGGATATCGCCGCGACGGCACGATTCACGTCGCCCTCGACGAGACCACCGACGCCTTGGACATCGCGGCGATCGTCCTCGCGTTCACGGCGGGATCGACGGCTACGGCGAACGCGTCGCACGCCGCAGTAGGCACCTCGCACGGCGCGCCGGGCACCGCGTCCCTGTCGCTGTCCTTCCCGGACGATCTGGCGCGCACGTCGCCGTTTCTCACGCATCCGGTGTTCAACACGCATCACTCCGAAACGCAGATGATGCGCTACATCCGCAGCCTCGAGCGCAAGGACATCGGCCTCGACACGTCGATGATTCCGCTCGGCTCCTGCACGATGAAGCTGAACGCCGCCTCGGAGATGCTGCCGATCACGTGGCCCGAGTTCGGCAAGCTGCATCCGTTCGCGCCGGTCGATCAGGCCGAAGGCTATCAGCAGATCTTCAAAGAGCTCGAGCAGATGCTCTGCGAGATCACCGGCTTTGCCGCGGCGTCGCTGCAGCCGAACTCCGGGGCGCAGGGCGAGTTCGCCGGCCTGATGGTGATCCGTCAATACCATCTCGATCGCGGTGACACGCATCGCAACGTCGTGCTGATCCCGGCGTCCGCGCACGGCACGAACCCCGCCAGCGCCGCCATGGTCGGCATGGACGTCGTCGTCGTGGCCAGCACCAAAGAGGGCAACATCGACGTCGACGATCTCAAAGCGAAGGCCGACCAGCACACGGATCGCCTCGCCGCGTTGATGGTGACCTACCCCTCGACCCACGGCGTCTTCGAGGAGAGCATCCAGGACATCTGCGCCATCGTGCACGAGCGCGGCGGCCAGGTGTACATGGACGGCGCCAACATGAACGCCCAGGTCGGCTTGACGAGCCCGGCCGCGATCGGCGCGGACGTCTGCCACATCAACCTGCACAAGACGTTCAGCATCCCGCACGGCGGCGGCGGTCCGGGCATGGGGCCGATCGGTGTGGCGGCGCATCTCGCGCCGTACCTGCCGGGCCATCCGATGGTGACAACCGGCGGCCCCAAGGCGATTCACGCGCTCTCGGCGGCGCCGTGGGGCAGCGCGAGCATCCTGTTGATCTCGTACGCCTACATGAAGATGCTCGGGCGCGACGGCATGACCGCGGCGACCCGCTATGCCATCCTCAAC
>JAOBWF010000277.1 GCA_025463215.1 Acidobacteriota bacterium
TGATCTTCTTCTCGTGGATCAGGATGACCGGATTCTCGAGCACCACTTCCATGCGCTCGGGATCGGTCACGAAGTAGGGCGACAGGTAGCCGCGGTCGAACTGCATGCCTTCGACGACGTCGAGCGAGGTCTCGAGCGTGCGCGCTTCTTCGACCGTGATCACGCCGTCCTTGCCGACCTTGTCCATCGCGTCGGCGATGATCTTGCCGATCGTCTCGTCGTTGTTGGCGGAGATGGTGCCGACCTGGGCGACCATGTTGCCGCTGACCGGCTTGGACATGCGCTTGATCTCGGCGGTCAACGCTTCGACCGCCTTCTCGATGCCGCGCTTGATGTCCATCGGGTTCGCGCCGGCGACGACGTTCTTCGCGCCCTCGCGGTAGATCGCCTGGGCCAGGACGGTCGCGGTGGTGGTGCCGTCACCCGCGGTGTCCGACGTCTTGCTCGCCACTTCGCGGACCATCTGGGCGCCCATGTTCTCGAGCGGATCCTTGAGGTCGATTTCCTTCGCGACGGTGACGCCGTCCTTGGTGATGGTCGGCGATCCGAATTTCTTGTCGAGGACGACGTTGCGCCCCTTGGGGCCGAGGGTGACCTTCACCGCGTCGGCCAGCTGGTTGACGCCGCGCAGAATAGCCTGGCGCGACTGCTCGCCGTACACAATCTGTTTTGCCATCGATGTCGTCTCCTACTTCTTTTTCTTGGTGTCGCCGTCTTCAATGACAGCGAGAACTTCGTCTTCGCGCATGATGAGGAATTCCTCACCATCAAGCTTGATTTCCTGTCCGGAGTATTTCCCGAAGAGGATCAGGTCGCCGGCCTTGACGTCGAGCGGGATCCGCTTGCCGTCGTCCTTCGATTTGCCGTTCCCGGCGGCGATGACCTTACCCTGCTGCGGCTTCTCCTTGGCGGAGTCCGGGATGATGATCCCGCCGATCTTCTGCTCGCCTTCCTCGATGCGGGAGACGATGATGCGGTCGTGCAACGGTCTGACGTTCATGCTGTGTACTCCGTCTGTGATGAAGAGGGCGTCCCTCTGTGCGTTAGCACTCGATGCGGACGACTGCTAATTATATGGCGGCCGCTGGCAGTGTCAAGCGGGGAGTGCTAAGGCAGAGGCAGGACCGGCGATCCTGCCTATCCTGCCCGTCTTTTGATCTTGTACTCGCCCATCTTGCGAGTGAGCGTGTTGCGGTGCATGCCGAGCGCGTCGGCAGTTTTCGTCAGGCTGCCGTCGCACTGCTTCAGCACCTGCGTGATGAACCGCTTTTCGAACTCCCGCACCGCATCGTCGAACTGGACGCTGCGATCGACCATTTCCTCGACCAGGCGCTCGAGCCGATCGCTGATCACGATCAGTCGAGCTCCCGGCCGGTGAGGCGGTGAAAGGCCTCGACGTATTTCTCGCGGGTCCTGGCGACGACGTCGTCGGGCAGCGAGGGGACGGGCGGTTGTTTATTCCAGCGGATCCGCTCGAGATAATCGCGGACGAACTGCTTGTCGAAGCTTGGCTGCACGCCGCCCGGATTGTACTGGTCCCGCGGCCAGAAGCGGGACGAGTCGGGGGTCAGGATCTCGTCGATCAGGATGATGCGATCTTCCACCGGACGGCCGTCGCCCGCTTCGACCGGCACGAGACCGAACTCGAACTTGGTGTCCGCGACGATGATGCCGCAGGATTCCGCGTGCGCCGAGCCTTCGGCGTACAGACGGAGGGTGAGGTCCTTGACCCGGTCGAGGACGCGCCTGCCCACCAGTTCGGCGGCATCTTTCTCGCTGATGTTGATGTCGTGGCCGCTCTGCGCCTTGGTCGCGGGCGTGAAGATGGGCGCCGGCAGCCGATCCGATTCGCGCAGCCCTTTCGGCAGACGGACGCCGCACAGCTCGCCGGTCGCGGCATAGTCCTTCCAGCCCGATCCGGAGAGGTAGCCGCGGGCGACGCATTCAATCGGCAGCGGCTCGGTCCGCTTGACCAGCATCGATCGCCCCTGCAGCAGCTCGACGGCGCGGCGCGCTTCGCCGGGGTACGACGACGGCGAGGTCGACAGCAGATGGTTCGCGACGATCGACGCCATCCGCTCGAACCAGAACGACGAGATCTGGGTCAGCACCTTGCCCTTGTCGGGAATGCCCGACCCGAGGACGTAGTCGAACGCCGAGATCCGGTCGGTCGCGACGATCAGGAGACGATCGCCGAAATCATAGAGGTCGCGGACCTTTCCCTGACGATCCGGGCGGCGGTCGGCGAGTGTGGTCTGAAGTATGGGAACGGAGAGCGGCAACAAGTCCTCAGCGGTGGAAGAAATGCATCTTACAGGGCCGCTCGCCGGTCTGACAACAACAACATGTAGGGCGGTATAGTAGGGGACACTCAAGCCTCATGCGATCCCACGTCCGCACCATCGTCGTTCTGGCGGCCGCCCTGACGCTGATCGCGTTGTTCCTGTACAACGTCAATCTGTGGGGGGTCCTCGGCGCGATCCGGCGGGCACGGCCCGAATGGCTGGCGTTATCGCTGGCGACCGCCTTCGTGAGCCTGGCGATCCGCGCGCTCCGCTGGAAATTCCTGCTCGAGCCGCTCGGCCAGACGTCGTTCGCGAATGCGTTTCGTGCGACTGCGGTCGGCTTCGCGGCGAGCGCCGTGCTGCCGGCGCGAGCGGGCGAGGTCATTCGCCCGTACTTCCTGGCTCGACAGGCGCCGATCGATCAGCAAGGCCGCATGACGGCGACCGGCGCCTTCGCCACGATCATCCTCGAACGCCTGCTCGATATCGTCACCGTCCTCGGTCTGCTCGCGTCGTTCGTCTTCGTCTTCGGCAAGGACCTGGCGTCGGTCAACCCGACCGGCTTCGCGCTGCTGAAGTGGGCCGGCCTCACCGCGGCCATCGTGGCGACCACGGCGCTCGCCGTGTTGTTCGTGCTGGCGGGCGATCCGGAACGGCTCGGCCGCGCGATGGCGCGGCTCGCGCAGATATTGCCGTCGAAGCTGGCGGGACTGGTCGCCGCCGTCGCCGAGAAGTTCGCGCGCGGGCTCGGCGCGATCCGGCGTCCGAGCCGGCTGCTGGCGGCGCTGGCGTGGTCGCTCCCGCTCTGGCTCTGCATCGCACTCGGGATCTGGTCGATGGCGATGGCGTTCCGCTTCGCCATCCCGTTCACCGGCTCGTTCCTGATGATTGCGCTGCTGACGCTCGGCGTCGCGGTGCCGACGCCGGGAGCGGTGGGGGGCTTTCACGAAGCGTTTCGGGTCGGCGCGACGACCTTCTATGGCGCGCCGGAGGAGGCCGCGGTCGGCGCGGCGATCGTGCTGCACCTCTTTTCGATCGGCCCGTCCCTGCTGCTCGGGCTGGTATTCGCCGCGCAGGAAGGATTGAACCTCGGCACCATGCGGCGGCTCGCCGATCAGGCGGAGCACACGGCCTAAACCTATGAAATGTCCGTACTGCGCGCATCTCGGCGACAAGGTGGTCGACTCGCGGGAGTCGAAGGAGGGCGAGGTCATCCGCCGGCGACGCGAGTGCCTCGACTGCGGCAAGCGCTTCACCAGCTACGAGCGGATTGACGAGATCCCGTACATGGTGGTGAAGAAAGACGGCACGCGCGAGCGGTTCTCGCGCGAGAAGCTGATTGGCGGCCTGCTGAAGGCGTGCGAGAAGCGGCCGGTCAGCGTCGCCGCGCTCGAGGGCGTGGCCGATCGCGTCGAGGCCACGCTGCAGGAGCGGCCGGAGAAGGAGATTGCCACTGCGGACGTCGGCGGCTTCGTGATGGAGGAGCTGAAGAAGCTCGACAAGGTCGCGTACGTGCGCTTCGCGTCGGTCTATCGCCACTTCCGGGACATCAACGAATTCGCCGACGAGCTGAAGCAGCTCCTCAACCCGAAGGACTGAAAACGTCCACCGCTGATCGCCGATAGCTGAGAGCGTATATGCCGGCAACGGTCACGTCGATCAAGCCGAGACGCGCCAGCGGATCGAACACGACGCCGCACCCGCCGCGGCGCCCGTTCCGCGACAATCCGCGCCTGATCCTCGCCGGCATCGGCGTCTTGCTCGTGGTCCTCGTCGCGCTGCTCGCGATCGCGAACGGCACGTCGCGGTTCTCGCCCGACTTCCTCAGCGAGTTCGTCCTCTACGCGCTCTCCGCCGCCGACCTGACGATGCTGGCGGCGCTGGTGTTCGTGCTGGCGCGCAACATCGTCAAGCTGATCGTGGAGCGCCGCAAGGCGCTGCCGTTCGCCCGCTTCCGCGCCAAGCTCGTGGCGCTGCTGCTCGGCATGACGCTGGTGCCGACCGTCCTCGTGCTGATCGTCGGCAGCGAGCTGATTCGAACCAACATCGACCGCTGGTTCAACGCGCCGATGGCGGACATCCTGTCGTCGGCGAACCAGATTGCGAGCGACTATTACCACGAGCAGCAGATGCTCGCGAGCGATCACGCCAGCCGGCTGGCGCGCACGCTGGCCGGTGTCGATCTGGCGAATGCCAACGTCCGGCCGATCCGGGACCTGCTCGCGCCCGACGTCACCCTGCAGCGTGTCCAGATGGTCGAGGTCTACCGCGTCGTGCCGTCGGCCGGTTCGCTGCCGAGCCTGGAACCGGTCATCGACGTCGCCGCGCCGTCGCTGCCGAGCGGGCACAGCCGCGCCGCGGTCGATCGCCTCGCGGCGCAGACGCTGGCGGGCACGACCGAGCCGAAGTCGATTGAAACGCTCGGCGCCGCGGGGGACCTGCTGCACGCCGCCGCGATCATCCGGACGAAAGACGGCAAGGCGTCCGGTGTCGTGGTCGCGACCGCGTATCTGACGGGCGATCTGGCGGCGCGCTCGCGCCGGATGACCAAGGCGTTCGAGGACTACAACCAGCTGCGCGTGCTGCGGCGGCCGCTCACCGGCCTGTATCTGTCGTTCTTCCTGATGGTCACGCTGCTGATCCTGTTCGGGGCGACCTGGATGGGGTCGTATCTCGCCAAGCGGATCACGCGGCCGGTGTTGATGTTGTCGGCCGCGGCGAGGGAAATCGGTGCCGGGCGCCTGGACCAGCGGGTCGAGCCGGAAAGCAACGACGAGTTCGGGTCGCTGGTCGAGGCGTTCAACTCGATGGCGCGCGAGCTCGCCGCCGGGCGGCGCCGCGTCGATCGCGGCACGATTCAACTCGAGCGCAAGCACGGCGAGGTGGAGGGCCGCCGCCGCTACATCGAGACGATCCTCGAGCGCATCGCGACCGGCGTCGTCTCGGTCGACGCCGCCGGCGCGATCACGACGATCAACACCGCCGCGGCGCGGCTCTTGAGCCTGGATCGCGGCATCGTCGGACAGCCGGCCATGGCCGTGTTCGACCGCGCGGATCTCCAGCCGCTTGGCGCGCTGCTGGCCGGCGCCGGCACCCACAGCCGCAGCCAGCCGCCGACCCATGAGATCGCGCTGGCCCGCGAGGGCCAGGAACTGCACCTCGCCGCCGCCGCGACGGCGCTGTTCGGCGAGAGCGGTGCGTCGGAAGGGGTCGTCCTGGTGCTCGACGACGTGACGCCGCTGATCCGCGCCCAGAAGGTGGCGGCGTGGCGCGAGGTCGCGCGCCGCCTGGCGCACGAGATCAAGAATCCGCTGACGCCGATCCAGTTGTCGGCCGAGCGCCTCCGCCGGCATTTCGCCGGCGCGCCGCCGCAGACCAAGGCGCTGGTCGACGAGTGCACCCAGACGATCGTCGGCGAGGTCGAGTCGCTCAAGGGGCTGGTGGACGAGTTCTCCCAGTTCGCCCGGATGCCGTCGCCGCGGACCGTTCCGACCGATCTCGCGCAGCTCATCACCGATACGGTGGCGCTCTACAACGGCATCTTCACCGACGTCCGCATCGATCAGCGCTTCGCGCCGGGGATGCCCCTGGTCCGGCTCGACGCGGAGCAGGTTCGACGGGTCATCATCAACCTCATGGACAACGCGATCGAAGCGATGGAGCGTCGCGGCCAGATCGTCGTCGAAACCCAGCTCGACACCGCCAACTCCGTCGTCCGCGTCGTCGTCGCCGACGATGGCCCGGGCATCCCGGCGAGCGAGCGCGAGAAGCTCTTCCTGCCGTATTACTCGACCAAGCGGCGCGGCAGCGGCCTCGGGCTGGCGATCGTGCGACGAATCATCGCCGAGCATGGCGGCAGCATCGAAGCCGGCGACAACACGCCGCGCGGAACACGGTTTACAATCGAGTTGCCGTGCTGAAAAAGAACGAACCGCGGCGGCCGCAGAGCACGCACAGCCAAGAAACCTCCGCGGTCTTTGACTACGTCGCCGTGTCTTGCCGATCGTTCCTGTTTGTATGGTGAAGTCGTCCATCCTGATCGTCGACGACGAACCTGGCGTGCGCACGTCCCTGAGCGGGGTGCTGCGGGACGAGGGCTACAGCGTCGACGCGGTACCGAGCGGCGAGGACTGCCTCGAGCGCGTGACCCGCGCGGCCTACGATCTCATCGTCCTCGACGTCTGGCTGCCGGGGATGGACGGGCTGGCGACGCTGGCGCGGCTGCGCGAGCGCCAGGTCGATGCGCAGGTCGTGCTGATCTCCGGCCACGGCAACATCGAGTCGGCGGTGCGCGCGATCAAGATGGGGGCCTTCGACTTCGTCGAGAAGCCGCTGTCGCTCGAGAAGACCGTCCTCGTCGTCCGCAACGCGCTGCATCAGCGGCGCCTCGAAGCCGAAAACCGCGCCCTGCGCGCGCGTGTGGATCGCCATCAGACGATGATCGGCGAGAGCTACGCCATGCGGCAGCTGCGCGAGCAGGTCGCGATGGCCGCGCCGACCAACGGCCGCGTCCTGATTTACGGCGAGAACGGCACCGGCAAGGAGCTGGTGGCGCGAACGGTCCACGCCCTCAGCCGGCGCCGCGCCGCGGCGTTCGTCGAGCTCAATTGCGCCGCCATTCCGGAAGAGCTGATCGAGAGCGAGCTGTTCGGCCACGTGCGCGGCGCGTTCACCGGCGCGGTGGCGGACCGCCGCGGCAAGTTCGAAGTCGCCGACGGCGGCACCATCTTCCTCGACGAGATCGCCGACATGAGCCTCAAGACGCAGGCCAAGGTGCTGCGCGTCCTCCAGGAGCAGACGATGGAGGCGGTCGGCGGGTCGGCGCGGATCAAGGTCGACGCGCGCGTGCTGGCCGCGACCAACAAAGATCTGCAGGCCGAGATCCGCGCCGGCCGGTTCCGCGAAGACCTCTACTTCCGGCTGAACGTGATCCCGATCTTCGTGCCGCCGCTGCGCGAACGGCAGGAGGACATCCCGCTGCTGGCCGATCATTTCATGGCCGACTTCGCGCGCGAGTACGGCCGCCGGATCAAGGGATTCGACGCCGGCGCGCGCTCGGTGCTGCAGCATTACCCGTGGCCCGGCAACGTGCGCGAACTGCGCAACGTGATCGAGCGGCTGATGATCATGGTGCCGGGCGATGCCATCTCCGCGTCGCACATGAGCTTCCTCGATCCGACGGCGCTGACGCGGACGGAAGCGGCGGAGCCAGCGGGGGAGCGGCAGACGCTGCACGAAGCGCGCGATCAATTCGAGCGCGACCTGATCCTGCGGACGCTCGCGGAGCAGCAGGGCAACATGTCGCGGACCGCCGACGTCCTCGGGGTCGAGCGCAGCAATCTGTACCGGAAAATGAAGGCCTTCGGCATCGCGCCGTCGCGGCGGGCAGACGAAGAAACGGAGGGGGTCTGAGTCAGAGCTCCGTTCGTAGTTTGTGTTCCAACACCTGCTCCGCCTTGAACCCCTCGATCTGGAGGTAGAACTCGGCGGCCGCGTTCAGCGCCGCTGACGGCACCAGCCCCACGATCTCGCTTTCCAGCACCGCCACGCCGTAGCGCTCCGCCTCGCGCTTCACCGTTTCGAACACGCGGAAGATCGGCGTCTTCTCGAAGTTGGTCAGGTTCATCGAGACCTGGACGATGCCCCGCGCTTCCAGCCTGATGCCCATCGCCTTGACGAAGCGGTAGCCGCCGCTGCTGTGGCGGACGGCGGCGGCGATCTTCCTGGCGACGTCGAGGCGGTCGGTCGCGAGGTTGATGTTGTAGGCGATGAGCGGCATGCGCGCGCCGATGACCGCCGCGCCGGCGCTGGGATGCGGCGACGCGGGCCCGAAGTCGGGCGCCCAGCCGGCGGTCGCCATTTTCGCGGCGAGCCCTTCGAATTCACCGCGCCGGATGTCCTCGAGGTTCTTGCGCAGTGGATTCGCCGATGCCTCCTCGTAGAGATACACCGGGATCTGGAATCGCGCCGCAACGGCGGCGCCGACCTGTTTCGCCAGCGCGACGCAGTCGGCCATCGTCACCCCCTCGATCGGGACGAAGGGCACGACGTCGACGGCGCCGAGGCGCGGGTGCTCGCCGGTGTGAGTGCGCAGGTCGACGTCGACGGCGGCGCGCTCGAACAGCGCGAGCACGGCGCGCTCGACCCCGCCGGCATCCCCGACCAGCGTGAACACCGAGCGGTTGTGCGCCGCGTCGGATGAGTAGTCGAGCAGCCGGACGCCGTCGACCGCGCGGATCGCGTCAGCCATCGCCGCGACGATCGCCGGGCGGCGTCCTTCGCTCACGTTCGGAATGCATTCGATCAGCATAAAGACGTCGATTCTAGCGCTGTACTTCCGCGGATCACCATGCTATGATCTCCGCCCAGTTACCCCTGATATGTCCGATCCGCTGCGTACCGACGGCTCTCGCGCTCACGCGGATGTCGCGTCGGGATCGGATCGCGATGCCAAGATCGAGCAGCTCCTGCTCGTCGGACTCGATCACTATTTTGCGTCACGGTACGAGCTCGCGATCAACGTGTGGACGCGTGCGCTGTTCCTCGACCGCAGCCATGCCCGGGCGCGCGCCTACATCGATCGCGCCCGCAGCGCGCAGGCCGAACGGCAGCGCGAGTCGGAAGAGCTGCTCCACACCGGCGTCGCCGCCTTCGAGCGGGGCGATGGCGACGAGGCCCGGCGCCTGCTGCGTGCGGCGATCGACGGCGGCGCGCCGTCGGAAGAGGCGCTCGCGGTGCTCGATCGCCTGAACCGTTTCGAAGCCGCTGCGCCTCCCGCGGTCGCCCGGCCATCGGCGCACCCGTCGCGCGAGCGTGCGACCCGCGGTGTCGGCGTCGCCGCGCCGACCGTCGGCCTGCTCGGCGTCGCTGCGGTCGTCTGCGCGGGGATCACGATCGCGGCGCTCACCGGCGGCGCGGCATGGAAGGATGTGATCGACTGGCGCGCGATCGGCGCCCTCGGAAAATCGAGCGCGCGAACCGACCCGGCACCCGCCGCATCGCCGGTGGCGCGTGACGCCGCCTTGCCGCTGCCGCGGCGCGGCGAAACCGCGCTGCTCCGCGCCCGCGCCCTCACGGCCGGCGGCCGCCTGCGCGACGCGCTCACCGCGCTGGACGCGGTCCGCTTCACCGATCCTCAGCGGCCGGACGCCGACCGCCTGCGCGCCGACATCCAGCGCCAGCTGCTGGCGTTGACCCCCCTGCCATCCGGCGACCGGCCGGATCGCGAGAAAGGCGAGCGGCGCAACCCATGAAATGTCCGAAGTGCGGCTATCTCGGGTTCGAACGGGTGGATCGCTGCCGTAATTGCCAATACGATTTTTCGCTCTCCTCGAATATCCCCGAACCGGACTTCACGATTCGGCGGGATACCGAAACGGCGAATCCGCTCGAAGACCTGTCGCTGATCGACGCGGCGAGCTCGTGGACGCCGCGCCGGCCGACGGCGGACGTCGACGCCGATCTCGACCGCGTGTTCGGCGCGCCCGAGCGGGAGCCCGAACGCGAGCGCGCGGCGGGCGGCTCGATGTCGCTCGCCGCAGTTGCAGAACCGCCGGCGCGATCAGCTCCGGCAGCGGTCGCCGCTCATACTCACGCACCCGCGCCCACGCCGTCCCGGCGTGAAGAGCTGCCGCTTTTCGGACCGCCGATTCCGGACGATGAGCCGCTCATCACCAGGGCCTCGCCGCCGCGTCCGCCGCTCGCCGTTCGCCGCTCGACGCCGGAGGTGCCGCGGCTGCGATCGGATTCCCAGCTGCGGACGCCGAGCTTCGATCTCAGCCTCGACGTGTCCGAGCCGTCGCCCGCTGCGGCCCTGGTGCCGGCGGATCGCGTCGCCACGCAGCCGTACCGCCACGATGACGGGTCGGAGGATGCCAGCGTCGGCGCCCGACTGCTCGCCGTGGTCGTCGATCTCCTGATCCTCGCGGTGATCGACGCGGTGGTCATCTACTTCACCATGCAGCTCTGCGCGCTGAACATCGAGGATGTCGGCATCCTGCCGAAAGGGCCGCTGGTCGCGTTCCTGTTGGTGCAGAACGGCGGCTACCTGGTCGCGTTCACGGCCGGCGGACAGACGCTCGGCAAAATGGTTGCCGGCATTCGCGTCGTGCAATCGGACTCCGAGGGCACACTGGACCTGGGGCGCGCGTTTCTGCGCACGTCGATGTGGGTCGTGCTCGCGGTGCCCGCGGGCCTCGGGTTCGTCAGCGCGCTCTTCAGCCGCGATCATCGCGGCCTCCACGATCGCTTCGCCGGTACGCGAGTCGTTCGCGCGTCGGCGTGAGTAAACGGATCGGTCTCGCCGTCGCCACGGTGTTCGGGGTGGGCTATGCGCCTGTCGCCCCCGGTACGTTCGGATCGGCCGCGGGGCTGCTGGTGTGGTGGCTGCTGCCTTCGTCGACCGCCGTGCAGGCGGCCGCCATCGTGGCGATCTTCGCGATCGGGTCGTGGGGCGGTAACGTCGCCGAGCGTCATTTCGGCCGCACCGATCCCGGACAGGTCGTCGTCGACGAGGTGATGGGGATGCTGATCACCTTGTTTCTCAACCCGGTCGGCTGGATGGGCGCGGTTGCCGGCTTCCTGCTGTTCCGTATCTTCGACGTCATCAAGCCGTACCCCGCCAACCGTCTCGAGCAGCTGCACGGCGGCATCGGCGTCATGGCGGACGATGCCATGGCGGCGGTGTATGCGAATCTCGTCTTGCGCGCCGCCCTGCATTGGGTAATCTGGTAGTCGATTACCCGTTACCCGATTGCCCGATTACCCGATTACCCGATATGAAGGCCTGCATCCTCGCGATCGGCAGCGAAATGCTGACGCCGTTCCGCGTCGACACCAATTCGCTGTTCATCACCGACCGGCTGAATACCATCGGCTACGACATCCGCCTCAAGGCGGTGGTCGCCGACGACATCGGCGAGCTCGCGAACATGGTCGCGAGCGTGCTGACGTGGGCCGACCTCCTCGTCATCACCGGCGGACTGGGGCCGACCGAAGATGACATGACGCGCGACGCGATCGCGCGCGTGCTCGGTCTGCCGCTGGACCTCGACGAGTCGATCCTCGAGCGGCTCCGCGATCGGTTTGCGCGGCGCGGCATGACGATGCCGGAGATCAATCGCCGCCAGGCGATGGTGCCGCGCGGCGCCGGCGTGCTGCCGAATCCGAACGGCACCGCTCCGGGGCTGTGGCTCGAACGCGGCGGCTGCGCGATCGTGCTGTTGCCCGGGCCGCCGCGCGAGATGAAGCCGATGCTCGACGCGGTGATCGCGGAGCGGCTCGCGGCCAAGGCCCAGGGCACCGGCCTGTTCCGGCGCGTCCTCAAGATCACCGGACGCGCCGAATCCGACGTCGATGCCCAGGCGTCGCCGATCTATGGGCCGTGGACGCGGCAGGCGCTGCCGATCACCACTACGATTCTCGCGGTCCTCGGCCAGATCGAACTGCATCTCACCGCGCAGGCATCGCGCCAGGCGGACGCGGACGCCGCGCTCGCCGCCGCCGTGCAGGAGCTGCAGGCTGCGCTCGGGCCGTCGGTCTACAGCGTCGACGGCCGTAATCTCGAGCAGGTCGTCGGCGATCTGCTGCGTGAGCACACGCTGACGATTGCCGCCGCCGAGTCGTGCACCGGGGGGCTGCTGATGTCGCGCCTCACCGACGTGCCCGGCAGCTCCGACTACGTCGACCGCGGCGTCGTCTGCTACAGCAACCAGGCGAAGACCGATCTCGCGGGCGTGCCGGCCGCGGTGATCGCGGAGCACGGCGCGGTCAGCGAGCCGGTCGCCCAGGCGATGGCGGAAGGGATTCGGGCGCGCGCCGGCACCAACGTCGGCGTCGGCATCACCGGCATCGCGGGACCGGGCGGCGGCACGCCGGACAAGCCGGTCGGCACGGTCGCGATCGCCGTCGCGGTCGGCGACGAGACGCGCGTGCGGACGTTTCAGTTCCTCGGCAGCCGCGAGATGGTGAAGTTCCAGGCGGCGCAGTCGTCGTTGAACATGACGCGCCTGATGGTGCTGGGGCTGCCCGGCGCGCGCGAGTGGTCGGAGCGAAAATAACGTGCGGCTGTTTGCCGCCGTCGATCTCTCCAGCGAGACGCGCGAAGCGATCGCCGCCGAGCAGCAGCGGATCAGGACCGCGCTGGGTGAGTCTGGTGGATCGCTCAAATGGGTCGGCGCCGGCAACGCGCATCTGACCCTGGTGTTCCTCGGTCAGGTCGACGCCGCAGCCGTGCCCTTGCTTGCAGACGATTTCAGCTGCGATATCGCGCTGCCGCCGTTCGAGATCGCCGTGTCCGGCCTCGGCATGTTTCCGGAGCGAGGCGCGCCGCGCGTGCTGTGGCTCGGCATCGGCGCCGGTGCCGGCAGCCTGATTGCCCTTCAGCGCGCAGTGGCGGTGCGCGTCGCTGCCCACGGCGTCGCGCTCGAAGCGCGCGACTTTCATCCGCATCTCACGCTCGCGCGCTGGGGCGCGTCGCGGCCAGCGGACCGC
>JAOBWF010000331.1 GCA_025463215.1 Acidobacteriota bacterium
GCCTGGCGCCAGATCTTCAGGTTGAGACGCATTATTTGTAGCTCCGCTGACTGGGGTGAACCTCGTGGAATTCGAGCTCCTCCTTGTGGAGCTCCGGCCGGGCGCCGACGCCCTTGAATTCCCACGCGGCCACGTACGAGTAGTGCTCGTCGTCGCGCATCGCCTCGCCGTCCGGCGTCTGGCTTTCCTCGCGGAAGTGGCCGCCGGCCGATTCCTTGCGTTCGAGGGCGTCGAGCGCGAGCAGTTCCGCGAACTCGAGGTAGTCGGCGACGCGGCCGGCGTACTCGAGGCTCTGATTGAGGTTGTCGGCCGATCCCGGCACCGACACGTTGTGCCAGAACTCCTCGCGCAGCGTCGGAATCGCCTGCAGCGCGCGCTTCAGGCTGGCGTCGGTCCGGGCCATGCCGACGTCGTCCCACATGATGCGGCCGAGCTCGCGGTGGATCTCGCGGATGCCGCGATTGCCCTTCACCGACAGCAGCTTGTTGATCTGCGCCTGCGCGTTGTGCGCCGCTTCCTTGAAAGCGTCGTGGTCGGTGCTGATCTTCGGCACCGGGTTGTTCGCGAGGTAGTCGCCGATCGTGTACGGAATCACGAAGTAGCCGTCGGCCAGCCCCTGCATCAGCGCGCTGGCGCCGAGGCGGTTGGCGCCGTGATCCGAGAAGTTCGCTTCGCCGAGCACGTGCAGGCCGGGGATCGTGCTCATCAGGTTGTAGTCCACCCACAGGCCGCCCATCGTGTAGTGGATGGCCGGATAGATCCGCATCGGCACCTTGTACGGATCCTCGTCGGTGATCTTGTTGTACATCTGGAACAGGTTGCCGTACTTCTCCTTGATGACCTCGGGGCCGAGCCGCGCGATCGCGTCCTTGAAGTCGAGATAGACCGCGAGCCCGCTCTCGCCGACGCCGCGCCCTTCGTCGGCCGCCTGCTTGGCGTTCCGCGACGCGACGTCGCGCGGCACCAGGTTGCCGAACGAGGGGTACTTGCGTTCGAGGTAGTAGTCGCGCTCGTCCTCCGGAATCAGTTCGGGGGAGCGCGTGTCCCCCTTCTTCTTCGGTACCCAGACGCGGCCGTCGTTGCGCAGGCTCTCGCTCATCAGCGTCAGCTTCGACTGGTGCTCGCCGCTGACCGGGATGCAGGTGGGGTGGATCTGCGTGTAGCAGGGGTTGGCGAAAAAGGCGCCGCGCTTGTGCGCCCGCCACGCCGCGGTGACGTTGGAGTTCACCGCGTTGGTCGAGAGGTAGTAGACGGTGCCGTAGCCGCCGGTCGCTAGGATCACGGCGTCGGCCGCGTAGCGCTCGATCTCGCCGGTGATCAGGTTGCGGACGATGATGCCGCGCGCCTTGCCGTCGACGACCACGACATCGAGCATCTCGCGGCGCGCGAACAGCTTGACCGCCTTGGTGTGCACCTGCCGCATCAGCGACTGGTAGGCGCCGAGCAGCAGCTGCTGGCCGGTCTGGCCGCGGGCGTAGAAGGTGCGCGAGACCTGGGCGCCGCCGAACGAGCGGTTGTCGAGCAGGCCGCCGTACTCGCGCGCGAACGGCACGCCCTGCGCGACGCACTGGTCGATGATGTTGACGCTCAGCTGCGCCAACCGGTAGACGTTGGCCTCGCGCGAGCGGTAGTCGCCGCCTTTCACCGTGTCGTAGAACAGGCGATACACGCTGTCGCCGTCGTTCTGGTAGTTCTTTGCGGCGTTGATCCCGCCCTGCGCCGCGATGCTGTGGGCGCGCCGGGGGCTGTCCTGGATGCAGAAGTTCAGGACGTTGTACCCGAGCTCGCCGAGCGAGGACGCCGCCGAGGCCCCGGCCAGGCCGGTGCCGACGACGATGATGGTGTACTTGCGCTTGTTGGCTGGGTTGACCAGCTTCATCTCGAACTTGTGGCGATCCCACTTCTCGGCGATGGGACCGGCAGGCACTCGCGCGTCGAGCTTCATGACCGGACTCCCGCAGCAAAGTGGGCCCACAGGGCGATGACGATGAATCCGCCGGCGATGAGCACGGCGATCACTTTGCCGGCCGGAAGAATGAACCGCGTCCACGCCGGCTTGTCGGCGCCGAGCGACTGGAACGCGCTGGAGACGCCGTGCCACAGGTGCGAGCCGACCACCACCATGCTGATCACGTAGAAGGCGACCATCAACGGGTTCTGGAAGGTCTCCATCTCCTGGCGATACAGATCGCGCCCGCCGGCCGGCCATTCGTATTCGTGCCCCCAGCCGTCATGGAACGCCTTGACGTGGACGAGCAGGAACGCCAGCAGCCACAGCCCCGAGACGATCATCGTCGTCGACGCGAACGTCTTGCGGCTGGTGTGCCCGGCGCGCTTCTTCTGGGCATAGGCCACCGGCCGCGCGCTCTGGTTCTGCAGGAACATCCGGACCGTCTTGTAGATGTGGACGACGAACCAGGACAGCAGCACCAGCTCGATGACCGGCAGCAGCGGGTTGCTTTCGAGCGTGAACGCGTACTTGTTGAAGGCGGCGGGCCCGAGGAAGACGACCAGATTGCCGGCGATGTGAATCAGCAGATACAAAAAAAGAAGAATGCCGGTGATGCCGATGAGGACCTTGGTGCCGACCGATGAGGAGAAGACGCCGTGTCGTGAAGCCATCAGCCGTGAGTTTACTATTGCGTCACGAGCACGCGCAAGTTAGCATCAGTCACTTCCTACCGTCATGAAAATCCACGAGTATCAAGCGAAAGCGATCCTGGCGCGCCACGGCGTGCCCGTGCCACGCGGCGAAGTCACTGCCACCGCGTCAGAAGCCGGCGACATCGCCAAGCGCCTTGGCGGCGCGGTGGTGGTCGTCAAGGCGCAGATCCACGCGGGCGGCCGCGGCAAGGGCGGCGGCGTCAAGCTGGCCAAGAGCCCCGACCAGGCGGTGCAGCTCGCGCGCGACATGATCGGCATGACCCTGATCACGCATCAGACCGGCCCGGAGGGGCGCCGCGTCGGGCGCGTGCTGATCGAAGAGGGCCTGCAGATGACGCGCGAGCTCTATCTGAGCATCGTGCTCGATCGCGCGGCCGGCAAGCCGGTGATCATGGCGAGCGCCGCCGGCGGCATGGACATCGAAGAGGTCGCCGAGAAGACGCCCGAGAAGATCGTCCGCGTCTACATCGAGCCGGGCGTCGGCATCGTGCCGTTCGAAGCGCGCCAGCTCGGGTTCGGCATCGGCCTCGACGGCGCGCAGGTCAACAAGTTCGTCAAGGTGGTGTCGGCCCTCTACGACGCCTACCTCTCGACCGACTGCTCGCTGCTCGAGATCAACCCGCTCGTCGTGACCGCGGCCGGTGATCTCCTCGCGCTCGACGCCAAGATGACCTTCGACGACAACGCGCTCTACCGCCACGCCGACATCAAGGAGCTGCGCGACCTCGGGGAGGAAGACCCGCTCGAGATCGAAGCGTCGAAGTTCAACCTCAATTACATCCATCTCGACGGCAACATCGGCTGCATGGTCAACGGCGCCGGCCTCGCGATGGCGACGATGGACATCATCAAGCTGGCGGGCGGGGAGCCGGCCAACTTCCTCGACGTCGGCGGCGGCGCCAACGCCGAGCAGATCCGCAATGCGTTCAAAATCCTGATGTCGGACAAGAACGTCAAGGCGGTCCTGATCAACATCTTCGGCGGCATCCTGCGCTGCGACATCCTCGCCCAGGGCGTGATCGCGGCGGTCAAGGAACTGGGCGTCCCCGTGCCGATCGTCATCCGGATGGAAGGCACCAACGTCGACGAGGGCAAGCGCCTGCTGCGCGAGAGCGGCATGAAACTCACCACCGCGGATTCGATGGACGAAGCGGCAACGAAAGTCGTCGAGCTGGCCGGCTGATCAAATGCAACCATGAAACACGAACGGTGTTCGTGGCTGCATTGCAAACATTTATGTCAATTCTGATCGATAAGCAGACGCGCCTCATCGTGCAGGGACTCACCGGTCGTGAGGGGACGTTTCACGCCAAGCAGGCGGCCGCCTACGGCACCACCGTCGTCGGCGGGGTGACCCCCGGCAAGGGGGGCACGACCCACGAGGGCTGGCCGGTGTTCGACACGGTCCAGGACGCGGTCAGGGAGACCGGCGCCAACGCGTCGGTGATCTTCGTGCCGCCGCCGTTTGCGGCCGACGCCGTGATGGAAGCGGCCGACGCCGGCCTCGCGCTCGTCGTCTGCATCACCGAAGGCATTCCCACGCTCGACATGATGCGCGCGATGACGTTCCTCAAGGAAAAACCGGCGACGCGGCTGGTCGGGCCGAACTGCCCGGGGCTGATCTCGCCCGGCAAGGCGAAGGCCGGCATCATCCCGGGCAACATCTGCAAGGAAGGGCGCATCGGCATCGTGTCGAAGAGCGGCACGCTGACCTACGAGGCGATCCACCAGCTGACGCGCCTCGGCATGGGGCAGAGCACCTGCATCGGCATCGGCGGCGATCCGCTGATCGGCACGTCGCACATCGACGCGCTGCAGTTGTTCGGCGACGATCCCGATACCGACGCGGTGATCATGATCGGCGAGATCGGCGGCAACGC
>JAOBWF010000344.1 GCA_025463215.1 Acidobacteriota bacterium
TCTTCACTGCGGCCAGCATCATGATCGCGATCCCGACCGGCATCCAGATCTTCTGCTGGATCGCGACCATGTGGTCGGGGCGCATCGACGTCAAGACGCCGATGCTGTGGGTCCTCGGCTTCTTTGCGATTTTCATCTGCGGCGGATTGACCGGCGTGATGCTCGCGGCGGTGCCGCTGAACATCCAGGTGCACGACACGTTTTTCGTCGTCGCCCATCTCCACTACGTGCTGATCGGCGGCGCGATCTTTCCGCTGTTCGGCGCCTACTAGTACTGGTTTCCGAAGATCACCGGCCGGATGCTGAGCGAGCGCATCGGCGCCGCCGTGTTCGCCTTCATGTTCGTCGGCTTCAACATGACCTTCTTTCCGATGCACGTGCTCGGGCTGCACGGCATGCCGCGCCGGATCTACACCTACTCCACGGTGATGGGGTGGGGGCCGCTCAACCTGACCGCAAGCCTCGGCGCGCTGCTGATGGCCTGCGGGGTGATCCTGTTCATGGTCGACGCGCTGATCGCGCTGCGATCCGGCGCGCTCGCGCCGGACAATCCGTGGAACGCCGGGACGCTCGAATGGGCGACGAGCTCGCCGCCGCCGAACAGCAATTTCCTCCGGCCGCCGACCGTCGGCGGACGCGAGCCGGTATGGGACAACCCGCCCGACCAGCCGGTCGTCGTCGGCCTGCGCGCCGACGTCCGCGACGTGCTCGTCACGCACGTGCTCGACGCCGAGCCGGACCACCGCCTCGAATTTCCGGAGCCGTCGATCTGGCCGTTCGTCACCGGCGTGGCGACGACCGGCATGTTCATCTGGTCGATCTTCAACCCGTGGGGCGTGGTCTACGGCTCGATCCCGATCTTCATCGCAATGATTGGCTGGTTCTGGCCGAAGACGCCGGACGAGGGGGGCACGCAGCCGTGGCCGATCCGCCACCGGACGCTGCCGATGCCGGACGAACAGCCATCCCCGGGAGGGGCGATATGAGCGCCACCCGCACACTCGACGTCGGCGCCCTGCCGCCGGGGGCGTTCGGATCGCGCAGCCTGATGTGGTGGGGCACGATGGGGATCGTGATCATCGAGGGTACGGTGTTCGCCCTCGCGATCGCGGCCTACTTCTTCTACCGCACGCGCTATCCGGCGTGGCCGCCGCACGGCATCGCACCGCCCGATGTGCGGTGGGGCACGATCAACACGCTGGTGTTGCTCGCCAGCGTGGCTCCGAACGTGTTCGCCAAATGGGCCGCCGAGAAGCTCGATCTGCGCGGCGTCCGCGTGTGGATGGTCGTCTGCCTGCTGTTCGGTGTGGTCTTCAACACGGTTCGCGTCTACGAGTTTCGCCACCTCAACGTGTTCTGGGATCACGATGCCTACGGGTCGATCGTGTGGGTGCTGCTCGGGCTCCATACCACGCACATCATCACCGACTTCCTCGACACCGCCGTGCTCGCGGTGCTGATGTTCGTCGGGCCGATCGAGGAGAAGCGATTCATCGACGTCGAGGAAAACGCCGTCTACTGGAATTTCGTGGTGCTGGCGTGGCTGCCGATTTACGGGGTGATCTATTGGGCGCCGAGACTGATCTGAACGGCAGGCCGCAAGGCCGGCGCGGCGAGGGCGCGCGTGAGGGCCTGCATCGCGCGGGCACGCCTGCGTACCCGTGGTATGAGGGCCATGTCTGAAAGCCTGCGCTACGACGGCATCGTGGAGCGGCTGCGCCCGGCCGATGTCCGTTGGCTGTCGCCGCTGCCGCTGTGGACCGGGATCCTCGCCGGCCCGATTGCCTGGGCGCTCGATCTGTCGATCAGCTACGCCATCGTCAAGTGGATCTGCTCGAGCCGGCGCGAACTGGTGCTGCACGCCATCACTCCGGCCGCGCTGCTGATCGTCGCGGTCGGCGCCGCCGCGTCATTGATGGCGCTGCAGCACTCCGCCGGCGGCGAGCCGACCGACGGTCCGGATCCGCGCCAGCGGGCGCGCTTCATGGCGATCCTCGGGTTGACGATGAGCGCGCTGTTCGCGTTGACCATTCTTGCGAACGCGATTCCGCGGTGGGTGCTCGATGCTTGTCAGTAGCCTCGCCGCCTTGCTGATCGTCTACGGCGCCGGCGTCGCGAGGGTCTGGCGCAGCGCCGGCGTGGGCCGCGGCGTGCGCCTGGGACAGGCGCTCGCCTTCGCGATCGGCTGGATCGTGATCGGGGCCGCGCTGTCGCCGCCGATGGACGAACTGAGTGACACGTTTCTCGTCGCCCACATGATCCAGCACGAGCTGCTGATGGTGATCGCGGCGCCGCTCGTCGCCATCAGCGCGCCGCTGATTGCCGTGCTGTGGGCCGTGCCGGCCGCAATCCGCCGGCGCACGCTCGACGCGGTGCGGCGACAGCCGGCGACGACGCTGTGGACGGTGCTGACCGCGCCGGCGGCGGTGTTTTTCCTGCACGCAATCGCGCTGTGGCTGTGGCACATGCCCGCGCTGTACAACTACGCCCTCGAGCACGAAGCGGCGCACGTCGTGCAGCATCTCTGCTTCTTCGGCACCGCGGCGCTGTTCTGGTGGGGGATCGCGCACGGCCGCTACGGCCGCCGCGGCTACGGCGCCGCCGTCGTGTACGTGTTTGCGACCGCGGTCCACGGCGGCGTGCTCGGCGCCCTGCTGACGTTCTCGCCGCGCGTCTGGTACGCGCCGTACCTCACCGTCCACCCCTCGGGGATCACCCCTCTCGAGGATCAACAGCTCGCGGGCCTGCTGATGTGGGTGCCGGCGAGCCTTGTCTTCGCCGTCGGCGGACTCGTCTTGTTTGCCGCCTGGCTGCGGGAGTCCGATCGCCGATCGCGCTACCAGCCGGCGTTACCACTGAACCCCGACACATTGACATGACTACCACGAGCCGATCGCTCCTCGCGTCCACTGCCCTCGCGGCGTTCGTCGGCGTCGCGTGCGGCCGCGGCCAGACCACGACCGGCGGGGCGCCGGCGCCGCAGGGCAGCGTCC
>JAOBWF010000417.1 GCA_025463215.1 Acidobacteriota bacterium
GGGGCGAGCTTGGCGGCCTCGGCGAACTTCTCCCCTGCGCCGGCGGCGTCGCCCTTCGCCAGCAGCATCGTGCCCCAGTCGGCATAGGCGGCGGGAAGCGACGGCGCCGCCGCCACGGCGCGCGCGAACCAGTATTGCGCCCCGTCCCGGTTCTTCTGCAGGGCATCGACATTGCCGCGCATGCGCAGGCACTGATAGCAATCCGCCGGCGTGGCATCGATGGCGCGGTGCGCGGCGGCGAAGTCCCCGGCCTGCGCCAGGGCATAGGCGAGCAACGGCGCCGCCCGTGTCGCCGCCATGAGATTGCGCAGCCGCGCGGCGGCGGTCCCGTCATGGCTCGCACTGCCATAAGCCCGTGCGGATGCGACTGCCGCGGGCCAGTCCTGTGCCGCGGCGGCCGCGAAATAGCGCGACCGCTGGCGCTGGACGGGGTCCATCGATCCCGCCGCTACTGCGTCTGCGACCAGCGCGCGGCTGAGCAGGCTGTCGTGAAGGCGCGCGGCATATTCCGCCCGCCGCAAGGCTGCCGTGGAAACCGAGCAGAGATACAGGCACGGCTGCGACAAAGCGTGCTGAAAATCGCCGCTGGAAGAGTCGCGTATGCCGGACGCCTGTTGCTTGGCATAGGCGACACCGTCGCTGTTGCGCCAGGCCGGTTCATCCTCCTTGCGCTTGCCTGCGATTTGCCGGGCCTCAACAAGCGCCTCTTCGTCATGGCCCTGGATCGCAGCAGTCAGCATCAATTCCATGTGGCCGGCCGTGGTCTTCGGGTCGAATGCGATGGAGAGGCGGGCGCGCGCGGTGGACAGCCCGAGATCACCGGTTACATAACGCGTCGCGTTCGCCCACAGCGAATAGGCATCGGCCAGTTCCGCCGGCGTGTGCGCCAGCCGGGGCAGCCGTGCCGCCGCTGCCAGGCTTTCGGCATCGCGCGCCTTGCCGTTGAGATAGAGCACATAATTCGTCGGATCGACCTGTGCGAACACCCGCTCGGCCGCCTGGTCTTCCAGCTTGCCCAGATCGGCCGCCGCGCCTTCCAGGATGAAGGCATTGCGCCCGTCCAGCGCGACCGTCAGCGCGATCCTGCCCGCGCCGGAATCGCGCAGGTTGCCGTTGAGCCGCCGCTCATGACCCAGCCACTGCTTCAGATAACGCCAGGCCTGGGCCAGGGACACTCCGGTTTCCGGAATTTCGACCTTGATGTCCTGGTCGCCGTCCTTGCTGACATCCTTGGAGCGCGCCAGCGAATTGTCGTTGGCGAAATCGCGGATCGTGGCGATGCGGTTGGTCAGGTCATCCGCCACAACATCCCCCGCGACCCCGGCGGAGGCAAAAGCGGGCGGTACGGAGAAGGCATCCACCACCAGCCCTTCGACCTGGCTGGCATTCCACACCACCGCCCCGATCCCCGCGACGATCGCGACACCCAGGATCAGGGTCAGAATCTGCAGGCCGCCCTTCATCCAGTCGTTGAAGCGCCGCCAGCGCAGGTGGGAATGTTCGAAATGCTCCTGCTGGCCCAGCTGTTCGATCTGGATTTCGGTGAGCGCGATCTGCCGGTCCAGGAAGGCATCGGCCTTGCTGCGGCTGGCCGCGCCCAGCGCACTCCACACGGCGGCGCCCTGCGGCCCGCGCGCGAACTCGGCTTCCTCGGATTCTCCCGCCATGCCAAACCCCAACCCGGCAGTACGATACCGCACTGCCGCGAAGTTGGAAGGGGCTACTGGCCTTGCACGAAATCCAGCAGCACCCGCGCCGCGCGCAGGCTGGGCGGTTCGTCGTCGGCGCCCAGCGCGTGGGCGAATTCTGTCATCGCGGCAGCCTGCGCGGCACGGGCGGATGGATCGGCAAACAGGCGCGCCACCGCATCCGCCAGCGCCTGCGGGGTCGCAGCGCCTTGCAGATATTCCGGCACCGCCTCGCGGCCCAGGATGATGTTGATGAGCGTGATGTGGTTCACCGTCATCAGGTGCCTGGACAGGAAATAAGTCAGTCCGCCCACCTTGTAGGCCACGATCATCGGCGTCTGCGCCAGCGCCAGCTCGGCCGTCACGGTGCCTGAGGCGGCCAGCGCCACGTCGGCGGCGTCGAAAGCAGCATGCTTGTCGGCTTCGCTTTCCACGATATGCAGCGGCGTCGGCCAGTCCGCCGCCGCCGCGCGCACCTTGGCGGCGACATGCGGCACGGTCGGCAGGATCGTCACCAGTCCCGGTATTTGTTGCGCCAAATGCGCGACGGCCACCTTGAAGGTCGGCAGGATGAAGCGGATTTCGCTGGTGCGGCTGCCGGGCAGCAGCGCCAGCAGCGGCGTTTTCGGCCCGATGCCCAGCCGCGCCCGCAATTGCGCGCCGCCGACCATCTTCGCGCGGCGCTCGATCACCGGATGGCCGACAAAGGCCGCTTGCAAGCCGTACTTGCGGAAGAATTCCACCTCGAAGGGAAACAGCGCCAGAACCAGGTCGAAGTAGCTTGCCATCGCCTTGGCGCGGTAGGCGCGGCTGGCCCAGACCTGTGGCGCGACATAATCCACGGTCTTGATAGACGAATCGCGCTTCTTGATGCCGCGCGCCACGCGATGGGTGAAGTCCGGGCTGTCGATCACCACCACGGCATCAGGTCTTGTCTGAATCGCGAAATCCACCGCCTGACGCACATGCCGCAGGATCTTGGGAATGGCGGGCACGACTTCGCGCAATCCCATCACCGAGGTCGCGTCCAGCGGATACAGCGAGTGCAATCCCTCGCGCGCCATCGCCAGACCACCAACGCCGGTGAAGCTGACCCTGTCGCCCGCCAGCTGCTTCAACCCCGCCATCAGCTGCGCGCCCAGCGCATCGCCCGACGGCTCACCGCACACCAGCATCAGGCGCAATTGTCTCACGGGTTTACGCCAAGCACGAACAGTCCCAGCCGGTCCGCTTCCGCCGCGACCTGCTGGCGGTCCAGGATCAGCGACGAGCCGGCCTCCAGCGCGATGCCGGCCAGGAAGGCGGCATGGGCATTGCGCACAGTCTGCACACCAACCACCGGCATGTCGGTCTTGCTGTCTTGCGTCGGCTTCAAGGCTTTCACCAGCACGCCGCGCGGCTTGTCCGCCGTGCCGCGCAGGGATTCGCGCAAGGCCGGGATGCGTCCCAGCATGGCATCGGTGCCCTCGGCCGCTTCCACGGCCAGCGCCAGGCCGTCGCACACCACCGCGCCCTGCCCCACATCCAGCGCGCCCAGCGCATGCACGATGCGCAGCGCCGCCGCGATGTCGGCGCGATGGTCTTCGCCCGGCGCGACCTTGCCCAACAGGCCCTCGCCGCACACCAGCTCGGGCGCGGCCTCAGCGACGCTGATCGCGGCCAGGCCTTCATCCTCGCAGATGCCGACGATGAAGCGCAGCAGCGCGTCATCGCCCTTTTTCGCCGCCGCGATGGCGCGGGGCAGCAGCAGCATGCCCTTGGCGTCCAGCTTCATTTCGGAGAATTTCGGCCTGTCGACACGCCCGCACATTAGCACCTGGATCACGCCATGCGCCTTCAGCGCCTTGATGATGCGCCCTGGCTCGCCCGGCGACAGGAATTCATGCGGAAAAGCGTTGATCCAGTCATCCGTGACACTGCCAACCAGCGCCACTACGAACACGTCGCGGCCCGCGACACGCACCGCCTGCGCCACCGCGCGCGGCAGGTCGCCGCCACCCGCGATGAGGCCGAGCGTCACTCGGACACTCCACGCCGCCGCGCCAGGCACAATTCCGGTTTGGAGTCGGCCACGATGAAGTCCGTGATCTCCGCAACTTCCGTCACGCCGACGAATTGCGCCTTTGCGGCGCGGGCGCGGTCCGCAAGGGACCCACCGCTGCCATGGAACACGCCGCGAAACGTGGCGCGCATGGCGTTGATGGTGTCGCGCGACAGGCCGCGACGCTTGAGGCCGATCAGGTTCAGCCCCGCCAGTTCCACATGATCGCCAAACGCCATGGCATAGGGGATCACGTCGCGGTTCACGCCCGTCAACCCGCCTACCATGGCGCCCTTGCCGACACGGCAGAATTGCTGCACCGCCGACAGGCCGCCGAAGATCACGCCATCGCCGATCTCGCTGTGCCCGCCCAGCGCCACCGAATTGGCGAAGGTCACGTCGTTGCCGACATGGCAGTCATGACCGACATGCGCGTTGGCCATGAAATAACCGCGCGCGCCCACGGAGGTGACGCCGCCGCCCTTGCGGCTGCCGACATTCATCGAAACCATCTCGCGCAGCACGCAGCCCGCGCCGATCTCCAGCCGACCGTCGGGGAAATCATTGCCGCGGATCTGCCCCTCGCCGCCCAGCATCGCGCCGGGAAAGACATTGCATCCCGCGCCCA
>JAOBWF010000380.1 GCA_025463215.1 Acidobacteriota bacterium
GTGTCGAGCGCGTCGGCCAGCATCCGCGCGCCGTCCTGATTGTCGTCGACCACCAGCACGCGGATCGCGGCCGCGTTGGCGGCCACGGGCGCGACGCGCCGCTGCGCGTCGACCTCCTCGGCCGCCGTCCTCCGCGTGAGGACCGCGAGCGGCAGCCGCACGACGAACTCGCTGCCCTGGCCAACGCCGCCGCTCGTGGCGACCACCGTCCCGCCATGACGCTCGACCAGATTGCGCACGATCGTCAATCCGAGGCCGAGACCGCCTTCCGCGCGATCGATCGCCTGCCGCTCCTGGACGAACAGGTCGAAGATCCGCGGCAGGACGTCGGCGGCGATCCCCATTCCGGTGTCGCGCACCCGCAGCAGCGCCTCGCCCCCCTCCTGTGCGACACGGACGGTGATGCGCCCGCGAGGCGGCGTATATTTCGCGGCGTTGGTCAGCAGGTTCGACACCACCTGGCCGAGACGGATTGCATCGCCGTCCACCGTCAGCCCGCGTTTCGGCATCTCGACGTTGAGCGTGTGGCCGCGCTGTTCGAACAGCGGACTGGTCATCTCGATCGCCTTGGCGACCATCTCGGCGACATCGACGCTCTCGTTGCGCAGTTCCACCTTGCCGCGCGCGATCCGCGCGACGTCGAGCAGATCGTCGACCAGCCGCGTCAGATGCTGCACCTGGCGCTCGATGACCGTGCGCTCGCGCTCCGACCCCTGGCTGCCGCGCAGCTTCATCAGCTGCAGCGCCGTCACGATCGGCGCGAGCGGATTGCGCAGCTCGTGCCCGAGCATCGCGAGAAACTCGTCTTTCGCGCGGTTGGCCGATTCGGCGTCGAGCCGCAGCTTGTCGATCTGCTGCCGCGCGACCACCTGCTCGGTGACGTCGGACGCGATCACGAAGATGCCGTCAATCTCCCCCTGCACGTTGCGGAAGGGGGAATAGACGAAGTCGAAGTACACGGTTTCGGCCCCGCCGCCGTCGCGGGCGAGGCTCGCCGGCACCTCGCGGCCGACCGACGGCTGCCCCGTGCGATACACGTCATCGAACAGCTGGCTGAACACCTGGGTGCGCAGCTCGGGCAGCGCCTCGAGGATCGGCCGGTCGCGAACCGCGTCTTCGCTGCGCCCCCACACGCGGCACATGGGCGGATTCGCCAGCTCGATGACGTGCTGCGGGCCGCGCAGCACGGCAATCAGGGTCGGCGCCTGCATGAACAACGAGTGCAGCAGCCGCTTCTGGAGCTCGGCGTCCTGGCGCGCCACCTGTGCGCGCTCGCGCAGCAGCGCGTTCGCTTCCGTGGCGCGTCTCTCGGTCTCCACGTCCGTGTTCGTGCCGAACCAGTGCGTCAGGCGCCCGTGCGAATCCTTCACCGGATTGACCCGCGTGAGGAAGCGCCGGAACTCGCCGTTGACGCCGCGGATTGGAAACACCATCTCGAACGGCGTCGCGGTGTCGATCGAGCGCTGCCACCGCTCGTTCACGGACGCGAGCACCTCGGGATCGTGCACGCGCTGCCAGCCCCACCCCTCCACGTCGGCCAGCGTGGTTCCGGTATACGCGAACCACTGATCGTTGTACCAGTAGATCCAGCCGTCGGGGCGCGCCATCCACGCCAGATTGGGGATCGAGTTCGCGAGCTCGCGGAACTGCTGTTCACGCTCGCGCAGATCCTGCGTCACCCTGGTGCGTTCGATCGACTCCCAACACCGGCTCGCGACCTGCTGCACCAGTTCGACTTCGTCGCGGCGCCATTCCCGCCCCGTCGCCGAATGGACCGCCATCGCCGCGACGAACCGCCCCTCCTTGTGAATCGGCACGCAGATGACGCCGCGGATCGCGGTCGCCTCGTATGACGCCCGATCCCGGTCGGTGAGCCGTGGATCGGTGGCGCTGTCCGCCACCACGTAGGGCTCGTTGGCGCGCATCAGCCGGAGGCACTCCGCGCCGAACTGGCCGAACGTATAGCGCCCGACGATGCTCTGCACGCCGTCGTTGTAGTTGCCGGTCAGGATGAAGGTGTCTTCATCGGCTTCGACCGTGGCGTAGGCGCAGCGGTTGACCTCGAGGAAGCGACCGAGCGCCGTCGCCGCGGCGAGCGTGACCTGCGCCGCATCGGCCAGCGGCCGCACCGTGTCGTCGAGCGCGACGAGGAAGCGATTGCGCGCCTCGAACCGCAGGCGGTCTTCGCTCGCCAGCGCCATCGCCGTGACGTCGCGGGTGAAACAGACGGTGTGGAGGAACTGACGGCCTTTCCAGAGGACGTTCGAATTGATCTGGACGTAGCGGATCGAGCCGTCGCGGTGGCGCAGTCGCGCCTCGTAGCCGAGCAGTGTTTCGCGGCGCGTCACACGCGCCAGGATGTCGTCGATCACCGGCCGATCGACGTGGAACTCCGCGATGTGATGGCCGATGTATTCGTCGCGCGCGTAGCCGAGCAGCGTGAGCTCGGTCTGATTCGCCCACAGGATGGTGCCGTCGGCGCCGACCCAATGCAGCCCCTCGGCGGCATGATCGAAGCAGCGCTTGAGCTCCTGATCGACCAGTGCGGCGACCTCGGCCGGCGCAACCGGCCGCTGGCCGGCGGTCCCGGCGTCCTCGCTATCGTGAGCCATGGGGCGAATAAATATTGGCCGAAATAATTCGACGGATCAAGATCGGATCGCGACCTCAGCCTTTCCGATCGCACGGCGACAGGAACTCGTCGTCCAAGCGTCCCTGCCGCTCCGCTTCGTCGTGGGCCGCGCGGTCGCTGCGCCGCAGCCGCTCGCGCTCGTGCGCCGCTTCGCGTTCGGCGCTGCCGAACAATGGACGCGCCTTCGCGACGAGCTCGAACCCGACTCACCACATGCAGCTCGGATCTCGCGAGCGTCGCATATTCATACAGATGTGCCGGAAATTGCTGGCGTTGCGGCCTGTCCGGGCAAGAGGCGCGCCAAGCTCAGCCGAAGAGGACCCGGCATGCCACGCGCACACCTCAGCCATACGCGCCGCGGCGCCGGTCCGCATGCTCCCAATTAAATAGGGGTGGAATTAATTCGGCGATCCGCTACAATCGGCGCTTCAAACGTGTGGTGACCGCTTCGCGAATCAGGGCTTCGGACCCGTGCGCCGACAGGTCGAGGCCGCTCTTCAGCACGCCGTCGATCAGGCCGCGAATCAGGCCCGCGCGCGTCACTGATGTGTGCCCGCGGCGTCGGGCCTTATTCGCCAGCCGGTCCAGGTGAGCCACTTGCCGCGAAAACAGATCGACCGACACTTTCGACCACGCTTCGGCGTGGACCTTCGGACGACCCGGTCCGGGCTTGGAGCGCGTGGCGGCCGCAGTGGCCGGGCGGCGGCGCGGCATGGTGCGCGAAGTGTAGCAGGATTGTTGCCAGCACAAACACAGCCTTTGCAGCCGCGTTCGCACCGCCCATGAGCCCGACCGCCTCGACCCGGCGGTCCCGCAGCGGCCGCCCGCCCGCCGGCCTGCGCCAGGGCGAAATGGTGCGTGAGTATCCCCAGGTCAGCCTGCGCCTGCCGCCGGAAATCAAGGCCAAGCTGCACGCGCTCAGCGTCATCAGCGGCACGCCGCAATGGCGCGTCGTCAGCGCGGCGCTGGAATGTTTTTTCCGCGAGCGATCGCAGGCCGAGCAACGCGAGGTCCTCACCCACATGCGGCGTCAGCCCGCGCGGGACCGGCGTCAGCCATGACCGCGCAGCACCCGCTCCCCCCCGATCGCCGTCCGCCGTGTCCGCGCTGCGGCCAACCCAACCCGCGGTGGCTGGAGTTCACCAGCACATTCAACCACCGGGACACCTTTCAGTGCCTCGCCTGCGGACAGTTGTGGACGGTGCCCGAGAAACCGCCCGTCGGTCCTGAGTAGAATACGGCGGCATGCTACCGACGGCGCCCGATCCTGCCGCCCGCCTCGCCGCGATCGTCGAATCGTCGAACGACGCGATCATCAGCAAAGATCTCGAGGGCACCATCACGTCGTGGAACCGGGCAGCCGAGCGCCTGTTCGGCTACACCGCCGACGAGGTGATCGGCCGCTCGATCACGCTCCTGATTCCCGCCGAGCGCCTTGCCGAGGAGGCCGACACCCTCGCCCGCATCCGGCGCGGCGAGGCGCTCGATCATTTCGAAACCGTCCGCCGCCGCAAGGATGGCACCTGCGTCGACCTGTCGCTCACCATATCGCCGATCCGCGACCGGAACGGCACGATCGTCGGTGCCTCGAAAATCGCCCGCGACATTTCCGCGCAGCGCGCGACCGAACGTGAGCTGGCGGAACTGCACCGCCGCCTCATCGGCCTGGCCACCGCGTCGGCTTCGATCCTCTCCTCGCCGCGGGTCGAGGACGTCGTCACCGCGACGATGCGGCTGGCGACGGATCTGTTCACCGCCGACGCCCACGCGATCTGGCGCGCCGATCGCGACGGCACGTGGCGGATCGTCCGCTCCTCGGGCCTCTCTGACGCGTTTGCGTCGCGCCCGATCGCGACGCCGCGGACGCAGTCGTCGCGGGAGCTCGAGTTCAGCGAGCCGGTGCAGTTCGAGGATGTCGCGACCGCACCGATGATCGCCGACCTGCGCGACGCCTACCGCGCGGAAGGCATCGCCTCGATGATCGTGTTTCCACTGCGCATTCATACCAGGCGCACCGGGACGCTGGTCTTTTACTTTCGGCAGCGGCGGTCCTTCGGCGCCGTCGACGTCCAGGTCGGTGCGGCGCTCGCCAACGTCGCGGCGGCGGCGATGTCGAACGCGGAGCTCTACGACGAGCAGCGCGCCGCGCGCGAGGCCGCGGACTACGCCCGCCAGCAGGCCGCGTTTCTGGCGGAAGCGGGCACCGCGCTCGGCGCCTCGCTCGATTACACGCAGACCCTCAAGGCGGTGGCGCGCCTGGCGGTGCCGACATTCGCCGACTGGTGCGCCGTCGACATCGTCGGCGAGCGTGGCCGGATTCAGCGTCTCGCGGTGGCGCACGTCGACCCGGCCAAGGTGGAACTGGCGCGCGTGCTCGAGGAGCGCTACCCGGCCGACCCGAACGCGCCCGGCGGTGTCCATCACGTGATCCGCACCGGCGAGCCGGTGATGATGTCGAAGATTCCGGCCGACCTGCTCGACCACGCCGCCCGCGATGACGAGCACCGCCGGATCATTACCGCGCTGGGGCTCACCTCGTATGTGTGCGTGCCGATGGTGGCCCAAGGCCGGGCCTTCGGCGCGATCACGTTCGTCAACGCCGAGTCCGGCCGCGAATATTCGAGCACCGATCTCGCGTTCGCGCGCGAGATCGCGGCGCGCGCCTCCCTCGCGGTCGAGAACTCGCGCGCCTACGCGAACGCGAACGAGGCGAACCGGCTCAAGGACGAGTTCCTCGCCACCCTATCGCACGAGCTGCGCACGCCGCTCAACGCGGTACTGGGCTACGCCCGCATGCTGCGCCGCGGCACGATCGGTCAGGACAAAACGCCGGCCGCGCTCGAAGTGATCGAACGCAACGGCACGGCCCTGAAGCAGATCATCGAGGACGTGCTCGACGTTTCGCGCATCGTCTCCGGCCGGCTGCGCCTGGACGTCGAACCGGTCGATCTGCCCGCGGTGCTGCACGAGGCGGCGGCGGCGGTGATGCCGGCGGCCGATGCCAAAGGGATTCGCGTCGAGTCGGTCATCGATCCGAAGGCGGCGACGATCGCGGGCGATCCCGGCCGCGTGCAGCAGATCGTGTGGAACCTGCTGTCGAACGCGATCAAGTTCACGTCCCGCGGCGGCAAGGTCCAACTCCGCCTGGTCCGCGTCAACTCGCACGTCGAGGTGGTCGTCAGCGACACCGGCCAGGGCATCGACGCCGATTTCCTGCCGTTCGTGTTCGATCGGTTCCGCCAGGGCAACGCGACATCGACCCGCGAGCACGGCGGCCTCGGGCTCGGCCTCGCGATTGCCAAGCAGCTGGCCGAACTCCACGGCGGCTCGATGACCGCCGCGAGCGAGGGGTCGGGCAAAGGGTCGACGTTCACCCTGAAGCTGCCCGTGATGATCGTCCACCCCGCCCCCGCCGTCGAATCGCCGGTGTACTACCCCGCCACCGATCGCCGCACCGTCGCCGCCAACGGCGACATGCCGCGGCTGGACGGAACGTACGTGCTAGCGGTAGACGACGAGCCGGATTCCCTCGATCTCGTGCGCTCGGTGCTCGAAGCGGTCGGCGCCCGCGTGACCGTCGCCCGTTCCGGCGCCGCGGCGCTCGAGGCGCTGGCGAGCGAATGTCCCGACGTCCTCGTCGCCGACATCGGCATGGCGAAAATGGACGGCCTCGAGCTCATCCGGACCGTGCGGCAGCTTCCCGAGCCGATGCGGAGCCTCCCTGCCGCCGCACTGACCGCATACGCGCGATCGCAGGATCGCATCACCTCGCTGGCGAGCGGGTTCCACATGCATCTGGTCAAACCGGTCGATCCGCTCGAGCTCGTCGTCGCGGTCCATTCCCTCGCCACCAATCGTTGACGAGCGCACCTTGATTTTGTTAGCTTCCTGACAGACGAGCCGCCGGTCGGTTTTTAAGATCGGGTGCATGGTGATGACACGGCCGATTCTTCGTGAAGAGACCGCGCGTCTTCTCCGCGTCGTGCTTGCCGACGCCGACGCCGACACGCGGCTGCTGTATCGCGAAGCGCTGCGATCGATGCCATTCGACATCGTCGAGGCCACCGACGGCCGCGACGCGCTCGTCAGATGTCTGATCGAGCCGCCAGCGCTGCTGATCACTGAAACACAGCTGCCCGGCATCGACGGATACCACCTCTGCCAGCTGTTGCGGCGGGATCCGTTGACCCGGTCGATCCCCATCCTCGTCGTGACCTCCGAAGTGCGGCCGGTGCAGATCGCGCGCGTCCGTCAGATGGGCGCCGGGCTGGTGCTGGCAAAGCCGGTGGAGATGGACACACTGGCCGAGGCGGTCACCCGCTTGTGCGAAGGGCCGGTGGACGCGTCGCCGATCGAGCCGGCACCAGACGGAGCGACGCTCGAAGCGTCGCGCGCCGCCTCACGCAGCTTCCGCCGCTTCGAGACGACGACGCCGCAACGCCGCCCGCCCGCCCTGCGCTGCACGCGCTGCGATGGCGAGCTGGAATATCGCAAGAGCCGTGTCGGCGGCGTGACGCAGCGTTACGCCGAACAGTGGGACGAATTCGAGTGCCCCGTCTGTTCGCGGGCGTTCGAGTATCGCCATCGCACCAGGAAGCTGCGCCTCCTGATGCCGTGAGCATCCCGAACCACGACTTCGACGACACGATCCTCGCCGACACGGCCCACCGTCCCTGGCCGCTGCCCGGCCGGCCGTGGATCATGACGCAGACGTGGCACGACCTGCTGTTCGCGCACTGGCGCGTGGACGTCGACGAGCTCGCGGCGCTGATCCCCTCCGGGCTCGAACTGGATCTCTTCTCCGGCGAGGCGTGGGCCGGCGTCGTCCCATTCCACATGACGAACGTCGCGCCGCGCGGCGTGCCGTCGCTGCCGTGGGTGTCGGCCTTCGCGGAGCTCAACGTCCGCACCTACGTGCGCGTCGGCGACAAGCCGGGCGTCTATTTTTTCAGCCTC
>JAOBWF010000429.1 GCA_025463215.1 Acidobacteriota bacterium
TGGCCTACACCTGGAACGTGTTCGCGCCCGGCGAGGCGGTGTCACGCTTTCCCATTTCCTATCTGGAATTCACGCTGGCGGCAGAAGGCAAGGCCGTACGCCTCACTCTCACCCACCGGCCCATCCCGGAAGCGATGCAGAGCCAGACCGCGATGGGCTGGCACACCATGCTCGACCTGGTCGAGGCCGGGCTGAACGACGAATTCCCCAAACGCGCCGACATTTTTCCAACCAACGCCACGCTTTATGGCGTGGACATGAACAAACTGAGGTGATGCGATGGACGCTTACGGCAAACTGATCAATCCGCAGACGGTGGTGTTCGAGCGGCTGCTGCCCGGGCCTATTGAACGCGTGTTTGAATATCTGTGGAATGAAGACAAGCGCAAGCTGTGGTTCACCACCGGCGCCATGCCGACCACGCCGGGCGAGAAATTCCAGATGACCTGGAAGCACAGCACCTATTCGCCGAACAAGTCCGTGGCGCCTGAAGCCATGAAGGAGATGGACGAGAAGGGCCACAGCTCGACCAACACCCTGCTGGCCTATGAACCGCCCCATCGCCTGGTCTTCACCTTTGGCGAGGCGAAGTTTGGCGCCGACAAGGCGACGGAAGTGGAATTCCTGCTGAAGCCCGAAGGCGACAAGGTACGGCTGACCCTGACTCACAGCAAAATCCCCGAGCGCGGCTATGCGCTTGGTGTCTCGGGCGGCTGGCACGCCCATCTGGATGTGCTGGAAATGCAGCTCAAGGGCGAAACGCCGCCCGGCTTCTGGGATGTCTGGCGCAAATATGAGGGCGCCTACGACAAACATTACAGTTGAATCGCTGCTAGCCTCGCCCCCGGGGTTCAGGGGTGACACAATGTCAAAGATTCCGGTCGGCGCGACCATCGCGCGTGCGTATCGTTTTGCGTTTCGCGACTTCCTGCAGATTTTCGCGGTCATCTGGGTGACCTGGGCGATCCTGTCCGCCGCCGGCTTCCTGCTGCGCAACCAGATGGTGGATTTGTCCGCCGCCATGGCGGCGCGCGACTTCCACGCCGTGGCGCATGTCTGGTCGATCGTCCTGCCCTTCTATCTTGTCCTGCTGGTGCTGATTTTCATGCAGATGGTCGGCATTGCCGAACAGGCGCTGGGGGTGCGAACCGGCCCGCGCTGGTTCTATTTCTCGCTGGGCGGAAAATTGTGGCGGTTCATCGGCTCGGCCCTGCTGCTGATGCTGGCGATGACGCTGGCATGGATCGCGGCGATCCTGGGCAGCCTGCTGCTGGGAATCGTGATGAAATGGATTGGCAATGCCGTGCCGGCCATCCACATCGTCACCAGGCTGCTGTCCGCCGCGTGCTTTATCGCTGTGTGGTGCGCGGTCTTCTACGCCTGGATTCGCCTGTCATTCCTGTTGCTGCCGGTCATCGCGGCCGGCGAAGGCGGCATGGCGCTGGCGCGGTCCTGGACCCTGGGCAAGGGCAATTTCTGGCGGATGTTCGTGGTGCTGCTGGCGGTCCTTGCGCCTTTCATCATTCTGGAAATGGCAGTCCTGTTCGGGCTTGTGATGCACGGCATGCCGCCCTTCCCGCCGCCCCACGCCAGCGCGGAGCAGCGCATGGCCTTCAACGCCGCCCTGCAGGCGCACAACACCGCCATGATGGGCCAGATGTATGGGCGGTGGTACATCACCTTCCCGCTGATCGGCATCTTCACCATCCTGTTCTATGGCACGGCGGTCGGGGCGCAATGCTTCGCCTGGCGTGCGCTTACAGAGTCAGCTCCAGTCGCCGGCAACGGCCTGCCAGACTGACAGCGCCGCCAGCGCGGCAGTGTCGGCGCGCAGGATGCGCGGGCCGAGCGTCACTGGCACGACGAAGGGCAGCGCCCGCAACGCCGCACGTTCCTCCGGATCGAAGCCGCCTTCGGGGCCGGTGAGGATCGCGGTGGGGCCGCCACGGCTTTCGCGCGCGGCCTGGGTCATGGCCTTGGCGTCACCGCCTTCGTCGCAGAACAAAAGACGGCGCTCCGTCGGCCAGGTCGCCAGCAGCTTGTCGAACGTCACGCCACTGCGGATCTCCGGGACCGTAAGGCGGCCGGACTGTTCCGCCGCTTCCACCGCGTTGGCGGCCAGGCGCTCTTCATTGATGCGGGCGACGATGGTGCGGCGGGTGAAGACCGGTTGCAACACCGAGACGCCCAGCTCCACCGCCTTCTGCACCAGATAGTCGGATGGCGTCTTTTTCACCGGGGCAAAAGCCAGCCAGATGTCGGGGACGCCATGCTGAGTTTCAACCTGCTTCAGGCAAGTGGCGGTGACCCCGCGCTTGGTGGTGGCCAGTTCCGCCAGCCATTCGCCATCGCGGCCGTTGAACAGCGACACCAGGTTCCCGGTCTTTGCCCGCAGGACGTGCAACAGGTAATGCGCCTGCCCCTCGTCCAGGGCCAGCGCCATGCCTTCGCCCAGATCGCCGGTCACATAGAGGCGCGTCTTGCCGCCCGCTTCTGTTAGTTCGTCTGCCATGCCACAATTGAACCCGATGACCACCGCTTCACAAGCAAAACCCGCCGACGCCGTCCACGCCAACTGGGTGGAGCACATGCCGGCGCGCGTGCGGCCCTACCTGCAGCTGATGCGGCTGGACCGGCCGATCGGCACCTGGCTGCTGTTCTGGCCCTGCGTCTTCGGGCTGGTGCTGGGGGCGGCCGCCGACGAGCGCCGCTTCCTGGACTGGCGCGACTTCTATTACGTGATCCTGTTCGGCATCGGCGCTGTGGTGATGCGCGGCGCGGGCTGCACCTTCAACGACATCATCGACCGCGACATCGATGCGCAGGTGGCGCGCACCCGCGGGCGGCCGATTCCGTCCGGCGCGGTGACGACCAGACAGGCCGCCGCACTGCTGGTGGCGCTGTGCCTGGTGGGTCTGGCCATCCTGCTGCAGCTGAACTGGTTCGCGGTGGGGCTGGGCGCGGCGTCGCTGCTGCTGGTGGCCGGCTATCCCTTCATGAAGCGCATCACCTGGTGGCCGCAGGCCTGGCTCGGGATCACCTTCAATTGGGGCGTGCCCTTCGGATTCGCCGCAGAGACCGGCGGGCTGACGCTGGCGGCCTATCTTTTCTATGCGGGCTGTTTCTTCTGGACGCTCGGCTATGACACGATCTACGCCCATCAGGACAAAGAGGACGACATCCTGATCGGGGTGAAGTCCTCCGCCCTTTTCCTCGGGCACAAGAGCAAGCCCTGGCTTTATGTCTTTTATGGAATCGCCTTCGTGCTGATGCTGGCGGG
>JAOBWF010000013.1 GCA_025463215.1 Acidobacteriota bacterium
CTACACAGAGGGGCGCGCCGTCGCGGCGCATGAAATCCTCGACGAGCTGCTGAAACGTGAGCCGCATAGCCGCATCGGCCTGTTGCTGAAGGCCCGGCTGCTGCTGCTCGACAAGAAGCCCGACGAGGCGCTGGCGATGGCCAAAGGCGCCGCCGCGGCCGACCCGGAGCGTGCCGCGGATGCATTCCTGGTGATGGCCCAGAGTCACCTGGCGAAGGGGCGGACGGAGGAAGCGCAGGAGGCCATCAAGCAGGTGCTCAAGCTCGATCCGCGATCGGTTCCGGCGCAACTGCTCCAATCGAGGCTCTTTGCGGCGAAGGGCGAAAAACAGCCGGCGATCGACTTCGCGCAGCAAGCGGTCAGTCTGGCGCCGAGGGACTCGGACGCGCGCCTGGCCTTGATCCGCGCCGTGCTGGCGAACGGCGACACCGCCCGCGCCGAGAAGGAAATCCGGGCGCTGCTGCGCGAGTTTCCGAATTCGTCGATCGTGAACGCACAAGCCGGTGCGCTCTTCCTCGCGCGGCACGACCTGGCGGCGGCTCGCGCGGCGTTCGCGCGATCGCTGGAAATCGATCCCGCTTCGTCTGAGGCCCTGGCCGGCCTGGTCGCCCTCGATCTCGGCGCGAAAGACTCGCCGGCAGCCTTGCGGCGAATCGAAGGGCGGCTGTCGGCGGCACCCGAGGATGCGCGGGCGTGGTTTCTCGCCGCCCGCACCTATGCCATGGTCGGCAACGCGGCGCAGACGGAACGTGCGTTGTTGAAAACGGTGGCGCTCGAGCCGGCCAACGTTCAGGCGTTTGCGATGATTGGCGACCTCTACGCGATCAAGGGGGACATCGGCCGCGCGGTCGAGCAGTTTCAGGCGTGGGCGGTTCGTGAACCCAAGTCGGTTGCGGCGCATACGATGGTGGCATTGCTCCTCGAGCGCCTGAACAGGCTACCCGAGGCGAAAACCGCATACGAGCGGGTGCTGGATCTCGACCCGCGCGCGGCGGTCGCCGCAAACAACCTCGCCTGGCTGACCTCCGAACAAGGGGGCAATCTGGATCAGGCCAGCGAACTTGCGCAAATGGCCAAGTCGCAGGCGCCGGACCAGCCCGCATTCAACGACACCCTCGGGTGGATCTACTTCAAGAAAAATCTGGCCGAAGAATCGATTCCGCTGTTTCGCCAATCGCTCGAAAAAAATCCGGACAACGCGCTGACGCACTATCATCTCGGCATGGCGTACGCAAAACTTGGCGAAGATACCAAGGCGATCTCCGCGCTGAAGCGATCACTTCAGCTCGATCCGCATCTCGGCACCGCTGGCGACGCGCGTCGCGCCCTCGCGGAGCTGCAGGTTCCGTAACCGCGGCCCGTGTCATGTCAACGGACCTTCGAGTCAAAGGATTCTCGTGGACGAATTCGATTTGCCAGAAAGCGATTCACCCGCATTGCCCCCCCCGCACCTATCGGATGGCGATCTCGCGGCGCACGCAGATGCACAACCCGCAAGGGCGCGCGAGGGACTACCCACCCAGTACCGGATGCGTGCAGAACGCCATTACGTCGACCAGTTGATGTCCCCCTCGACCGCGGCGCCGATTCGCATGGTTCGCGTGGCCGCGTTTCCGGCCGCCGAACACGTTCGCGTCCGGCACGGGGATACGTTGAGCCAGTCGATTCGTGTCCACGGTGTCGTCCAGCCGCTGCTGGTTCGCAAGGCTGGCGCGATTTATCACGTCATCGCCGGGAAGAGGCGTCTGGCGGCAGCGATTGCCGCCGGCCTCGAACAGATCCCCTGTATTGTCCACGACGTCGATGAGGAAGGTGCCGCCGGTCTGCGGACGGCGGAGAGCGTCCGCGGCGACGGAACGCCGGATCGTCGCAGGTTCGTCGGTGCCAAGCTTGCGAACAGCATTCAGGAGATCATCGCCGACCTGTCGCGGGTGCAGACCACGCTCGCCCTCCTCAGGGCCCCCTCGAAGCCGTTCCAGAAGGCGGTCGCGTTGGATTTGATCGCGGTCCAGACCTGGCGGACGCTGTGGTCGGCGAAGCTCGCGACACTGCTCGCCGGCGGAAAGGCCGATGAAGTCCGGCGCGCTCCCGTCGCCGCCGTTGTGGACGAGGTGCTGCATGGGTTCGAACCGGAATGCCGGCTGTCGCGCCTTCGCCTGAACGCGTTCTATCAGGGCGCGGCAGCCGTGGTCGTCGACCAGGGGCTCGTCGGCTTCGCCCTGATCGGGGCGATTATCGTCACGCTGTCGCTGCTCGACGAGAGTGCAGAGCGAACCATAGAAATCCACTGCGACCAGCACGGAGACGATGGTGTTCGGCTGGAGGTGGTTCAGCGGCATTCGGCGATTTCGGCGGACACTGTCGCGCAGTTTTCGAGCCTCGCCTTCGCCGCTGCGGGCTCGGACACCGTCGCTCTGGGAGCCGTCGGCCTGGCCCACGCAACGGCCGCGTACGGCGGCGCGGCGGAGCTGATGGCGTTGCCCGATTCGGGCAGCTCGCTGCGGCTCACATTCACCCGGATGTAGCGCGGGGCTTGCCACGCAGTCACCTATGAAACAGCTCCGTCCCGCCTCCATGTTGTGCGCGATCGCCGTCGCGGTCGTTTCGCTGATCGCGGTGACGCGCGGGCAATCGGTGCCGCGTTTCGTCCGCGAGGTGCCATGGACCGGCAAGGGCACGTGGCTGAAGGTCGATACTCACACGCATACCCGCTTTTCGGACGGCGGTCGTACGGTCGAAGAGGTCGTCCAGCACGCAGCGAAGTTCGGCTGTGACGCGATCGCCGTCACCGATCATCTCGATCGCAACCTGACCGGGGCGACACCCGAGTATTTCGATGCCGTCGACAAGGCACGGGCGATCTACCCCAACACGATTATTTTCGGAGGTGCCGAGTGGAATATTCCACCGTGGAACGGCGAGGAACACGCGACGGTTCTGGTTGCGCCAGGCGCGGAGCGGAAGCTGGAGGTATTCAAGCGCGAGTTCGATGACCAGAACAGATCGAAGCACGAGGCGTCCCTGGCCGCGGCCGGACTCGAGTGGCTTGCGGCGAACGCGGTCGTCGACAGCATCCTGCCGGTGGTGACCTACGAACACCCGAGCCGGGCGGATGGCCACAGCATCGAGAACGTGCCGGACATGGTCGGATGGCGCGCGGTCAACGACCTCGTCATGACGTTGGCCGGAGCTCCCGGACATCAGGGAACAAAACCGATCGGCAGCTACCGTTACAAAGAAACGCCGATGAATCGTTGGGACCCGGCGGCGGCGCGTGTCGGCGACGCGTGGGACACGTTGCTCGGCCAGGGTCTCGACGTATGGGCCGCGTATGCGCCCTCCGACTTTCACACGGAACGGCTGTCGGATTTAGCTGATTACTGGCCAGGGGAATTTTCCGAGACGTGGGTCTATGCGCCTGAACGGAGCGCCGCCGGCGTCATGCGTGCGCTGCGCGCCGGAAGCTTCTTTGCGGATCACGGGCGGATCGTCCGCGAAGTGGAGCTGCGCGTGAACGCGGACGGATTGCCGCGCGCCGCTGCCGCCGGCGAAACCATTGCGCTGCCTGTAGACGCGGCCATCGTCGCGCAGTTGACGTTCGTGGTGCCCCCCACCGCGTGGCGGACCGGACCGAACCACATCGACGCTGTGGAGTTGATCGGGATCGATGCCTCCGGCGCGAAGATCGTCGCCGAGGGCCCCCCGGACACCACCGGCGCGGCGTTGACGTTCAAGACACGGGTTCCGGCCGGAGGCCTGGTGTTGCGCGGGCGCGGGTTCCGCATTCTCGAAACAGGGACACGCCTCGCGTTTTACACCAATCCGGTAAGAATCATCGTTGGTCGCTGACGCGCCTCATCGCACGCGGGGGCGGACACGCAGCACGATCGGCCGAGTGTCGCCGGCGTCGGTAGGTACGCTTCCCACCACGTAATGATCGCCTCGGACATCGCGCGTCGACGATCCGTAGAACAGACCACGCGTCACCATCGACCCATCCTTGGCGTGGACAGCGAACGGAGCCACGCGGCACGTCGCGGTCGTCAAGTCGTATGTGAGCCACTGCACCCCCGACTGGCCGCCCTCGACCAGATTGTCGATCGAGAGGCCGAGGAGGGTGGTGGTGCCGTCGAGCGTGAAGAGACTTGGAACGTACATCCGACCGTCGGGATGAAACCAGCTGACGCTTTGCACCTCGGCGGCGGCGTCGTTTTCCTCGCCCGTCCCCGCCGGCGGCGGCACGATGTGGTAGAGAAACCCCACGTGCGTGTTGAAAAACCACGACCGGTCGGCCATCTCCTGGATGGACACGACGCCGTGCGATGCCGTCGGGTTGTCCGCGTGGACGTAGTGATCGTACACAAGCGGTGTTTCTCGGATCTCGCGAAGGTCGGTGGAGAATTCCACCATCGATGCGGTCACGCTACGGCGATCGGTTGACGTTGCAGCGGTTCGCAGTCGCGGGACGTATGCGTGTCCCCGGTAGTCGACGATGAAATTGCGGCTCACGTGTCCGTCGACCGAGCCCACCCTGACCTGCTTGATGACCGCTGTTTTCGTATCGTACTGATATAGCACGTGGCCGAAATAACCAAGGGCGTAGACGAACCGGCCCCCCGCGGCGACGGCGATCAGCGCTTCGGGCGCGACGAGGAGATGTTCCCAGCGGTGCGTCGCCAGCTGCAGCCGCCACAAGTGACCGCCCCATGTCGGCAGCCGCGAGCCGTTGTCCTCCTCGCCTTCCTCGTCCATCGACGCAAAGTACAGATAGCCCTCAGGCCCCTGCACGATGCGCGAATGAATCTTCGCCTGGCGTTCTCCGTCGCGTAACACGCCCGCGCGTTTCAGTTCGTCGACGACGTTGCCGCGATCCGTCATGAGCGCGGATTCGGGATCGTATTCAACGAGATGTGCGGAGGGAACCGGGGTATTGGCAGCGCTTACGCCGAACCAGAGACGCCCGGACGCGTCTTGACCGGTGGCGCCCCAAATCGCATGCGCGCCGCGGAAGGCAGGGAGGGATACCTCCACCACTTCGGGCCCGACCGATTCAATGCGCCGCGCCGGATGTTTTCCGGAGACCAACGGAACCTGCGTGCTGGGAGACGACACGAGGACCGCCAGAACAAGCGCGGCCACCATGAGGACCGACGATGCGGTGCGCGTTGAACCTCCTGCGGGAAATCGGATTGCCGCCCGTCTGCACGGCGTCATGACGACCTGTCGCGGCGTCAGTTACCCGGCGCAGAGGGGTCCCCGGAGGTGCCGATGCTCTCGGCGAACAGGTGCTGGTCCCAGCACCGCCGTCCGCCACGAAGTTCTCCCCGACGATCCACGCACGTGGGGTCCCGACGGTCGGCTGCGGGCAACCTGCCCTGCAGGTACGCCTTGAACGTCACCGGCAGGCACGCGGCGGTCTCGTAGAACGCACCTGAACGCTGGACTTCCCGGCCAAGCACCAGGTCCATGTTGTCGGTGTACACGATGCATCGAGGCGGCGCGCCGAGGGCGGCGGCGAGGTGGACCAGATGTAGCCCATTGAACTCGCCCAGCCGAAGGTTGGTGAACATGTAATCGAAAGTGCTGTCGCCCAGCCGGGGGCGGGCGGCCTCGAAGCTGACGTGATGTTCAACAGTCGCTATCGCACGACCCGCCTGCAATAAATGTTCTGTGATTGCAGGGTTCGGTTCTACAAGAAGGACGCGGCATGACATGCTGAGGTGTACGAACACATTAAGCACGAGCTATGCCGAATGGATCGACGATGCCTCCGCGACCGTGGCAGATATCAGGAAAAGAATCGAACGTGCTGGAATCGGCGGACGGCTCTGGCGATCAGCGAACGACCGCATGGAAACAGTACAGCTTCATTGGCAGCGCAGGTCGAATGACCGGTTGACGTGAAGGCGACCCGTGTTTTGCGAGACTTTCGCGGACATTTCGAGTGTTCCGCGCTCTGCCTCGTGCGGCCAGGATCCGACGACCGAACGCGCTCAAG
The DNA here is from genome assembly GCA_025463215.1 of Acidobacteriota bacterium. Lineage (GTDB taxonomy): Bacteria > Acidobacteriota > Vicinamibacteria > Vicinamibacterales > CAVVIG01 > CAVQFC01. The sequence continues at coordinate 5,999 of JAOBWF010000013.1, forward strand.
CTCATCAAGTCACTCCTCACGGTGTCTTTGTTCACCTTTGACGGCCGAGAGGTTGCATTTTTGTCATTGCCTGCCGCCGGGAGTTGAGGGGGGAGGCTGCGGCGTCTGGCGATGCGGCGGCGGCGCCTGCGGCTGTTGCGGGCCCTGGGAACGGGGGCTCGTCTTATTGCCCGTGTCCGCCGCCGGGAGCGCTGGCATGTACGCCAAGGTCAGCGCCAGCTTCTGATACTCGATGAGCAGTTCATTCTGGCGGAAGAATTGTTCGTTGACCGGCTTGTTCGCGATCGCCTGTTGGAACGCTTCGTCCATCCTCGCGATCGCGTTCCGGGCGACAGCGAACCGCGCCTGCTGCTCACGCCGCGACTGGACACGCGCCACCGCGTCTTGCAGGCCCAGAAAGCAGAGGACCGCCATCCCGATGATGATTACGATATCGCGAAACGCTCCCAACGTCCGTCCCTCTACCATGTGCTGCTCCCGCCTGCCTGGAATGTCATTCGACCGCGTCGCGGATGAATTTACCTGCAGGGCGTCGAGAGGTCAATCGACCGCGGCGTACGCATGCGGCGGGCGCATTGACTCTGCGCGGTAAGGATCAACCCGGATAATTGATCAGCGCGCGTCAATCGGTACACGCGCGTGCCCGCGCGGCAGCCGGAAAAAAATCGCAGCCTAGGGGGATGGTATTGAACGTGCGGACGATGGCGGGTGGGCGGGGGCGCCGGGCTAAGGAACGGACGCCCTCACCGGGGCGGTGCAGTCTGCGCACCTTCCGGCGAGGGCTCCCGAGAGGTGGACGTTACGCGACGCGGACGTTCTCGCCGCGCGGTCCCTTGGGACCCTGGCCCTTTTCGAACGTCACGGCCTGACCTTCACGCAGGTCGTCGAACCGGGTGTCGGCGCAGGCCGAGTTGTGGAAGAAGTACTCGTTGCCGTCGCTCGCCAGGATGAAGCCGAAACCCTTGTCGCTGACGAGCCGCTTGATCGTGCCGTTCATAGGTGCCATTGCGAATCTCTCCTTGAGACGTAATGCTCTTGTAATTGATCTGCGCAGGACGGGGTGTTTCCGAGGTGTCCGGCCCGCGTTGAAGGCCGGTAGCGCTTTGTGAAAAGCTGGCTGGCCTAGATCTAGAGCGCGTTCACTATACCTCAATCCGCCCGGAACGCCAACAGGTTTTCATAACCCCGACCATAGATCCGGTTTTCTGGTGCCGCATCGACAAAATGCAAAGGTTCAAAGAAATCTTGCAAGTTCCTTATTGACGTCTCGTGATGAACGCTCCACCATCCTTCCGAGACGGTGCAGAGTTATTCCGGCGCCCTCCGTCCTGGCTCGGGTACGTTTTCCGCCGGTCGCCTCACGCGACGCTCGGCGAGCCCGGGCCGCGTCCGCAGACGTCTCGCCGTGGTGTCCGCGGCGGCGTTCGCGATCACGCTCGTCGTCTCGGGTCCCGCGCATCTCTTTCTGATCGCCGCCGCCGTCGTGATGGTCGGCGTGCTCGCCTACACGCTGGTCGCCGAACAGCAGCTGCGCGCGACCACGCAGGCGGTCGCACGCGTGGGACGGTCGCTGGACGCCGGCGACAATCCGCGCGCCGCCCTCGACGGCGCGCTGCGTGAGCTGCTCGCGCTCTTCGGCGCGCGCGCCGTTCTGTTGATCGCGCGGCCGGATGGCCAGGCACGTCTGTACCGCCGCACCAGTCGCGGCACGTCGGAACCAAACGGCGATCGCGAATTGACCGCCGAGGAAGAGCGCCGCTACGGCTTCACCGCGCCCGGCGACGTCTGGTCGGCGGTCGCCGCGGACCCGTCGACCGGACAGTGGCGCGTGTCGACGATCGCGCACGGCGAAGAACCGCGCCGCAGCCGGATGCCGGCCCCGGCCGATTTCGTCGCGGCGCATCCGTTCCGCTCGCTCCTCGCCATCACCACCGGCGGCGCCCAGTGGTCGCATCGCCTGCTGCTGCTCGACGCCGCACCGGGCGCCGACGCACTGCGGATGCTGCAGGCGATCGCGCGTCAGCTCGGTCCGGCACTGTGCAGCCTCGAAGCGTTCGGCCGTGTCAGCTCGCGCGTCGGCGCCGCCGAACGGGCCCGTGTCGCGCGCGACATTCATGACGGCATCATCCAGGCGCTCATCGGCCTCGAGATGCAGGTTCACGTCTGGCGCCGGCACGCCGACCCGAACGGCGACACCGCCGCCAAGCTCGAACAGATCCAGACGGCGCTGCGAGCCCAGGTCGTCGAGCTGCGCGATCTCATTCACCAGATCAAGCCCGGGTCGTGCGATCCCGAGCATCTCATCGAGCACCTCGCGGCCGTGGTCGAGCGCTTCCAGCGGGACACCGGCATCGCCGCGCATTTCACGTCGACGGTCGACGATCTGGCGCTGACGCCGCGCGTCTGCGACGAGATGGTGCGCATCATCCAGGAAGCGCTGGTCAACGTGCGCAAACACAGCGGCGCGCGCCACGTCGTCGTCCGCGTCAGCGCCGCGGATCGACGCTGGATCTTCGAGGTCGACGATGACGGCCGCGGCTTCGAGTTCGCGGGCCGGCGATCGCAGACCGATCTCGACGCCGAGCGCAAGGGACCGGTGGTCATCAAGGAGCGAATTCGCTCGATCGGCGGTCGCCTCGCGGTGGATTCCCATCCCGGGCGCGGAGCCCGGCTCGAAATCTCGCTGCCGATGCCCACCCATGGTGGATAAGCTGGTCCGGATCGTCATCGCCGACGATCATCCCATCCTCCGGGACGGGCTGCGCAAGCTGCTCGAGGCGGAGCCGGATTTCATCGTGGTCGGCGAAGCGTGCGACGGCCACGAGGCGGTCGAGCGGGTGAAACAGCTCGAGCCCGACGTCCTGCTGCTCGATCTCCTGATGCCGGGCGCCTCCTACCTCGAGGTGCTGCGCGCTGTCGCCGAGAGTCCGGGGCCGACGCGGCCGCTTCTGCTGACCGCCAGCATCGAACCGGATGAAATCGTCAAGGCGCTCGAGGCCGGGGCGCGCGGCATCGTGCTCAAAGACGTTGCCTCACAGCTGCTGATGAAGGCGATCCGGACGGTGACCGCGGGTGAGTACTGGGTTGCGCGAGAGAGCGTCGGCAGCCTCGTCGGCACGTTCCGGACGCGCAGCGCGCCGGCGGATCGTCACTTCGGACTGACCCGGCGCGAGCTCGAGATCGTGACGACCGTCGCGACCGGGCTGACGAACAAGGACATTGCCCGGCGCTTTTCGCTCAGCGAGGAAACAGTCAAGCATCACCTGACCAAGATTTTCGCCAAGCTCGGCGTCGCCAACCGGGTCGAGCTCGCACTGTTCGCCATCAGCGAGCAGCTCGTCGCGCTGGCGGCGCCGACGCGATCGAGGCCCGCGAAGGAATAGCATCAGCCGACGCGCGAATTGCGCCACCGCGCCTCGGCCGCATTCCGGGCAATCTGTCGCCGCCGCCGTGCGCTGAGCTTTTCCGCTCGTGCGCGTCCCCCCTTGAGACCGCCAAGCCTGCCGAGCGCCATCGCGTGAGGATTTTTTCGCCGAAGTGTCATGCCGATCATCAGGGCAACGGCGCTGCCAGGAGCCTTTGGTGGAAAACAGGCGCAAATTCCGTGATCACGCCGCGAGCGATCCGGCGCCGTAGAGCTGTTGCGCGTAAAACTTTCACACTTGCGAATGCCGAGGGAGAAACGGGCGAGTAATATCGACACGGGCGTCGGCGGGCGAATCTCGAACTCAAGCGGGGCCACAGCCGCGCTGCGTTACCGGCGTTCAATGGACGTCGCTGGGAGCGAGTGTCCCACAACGTACTCACGTTGTGTAACGTGGCGAACACACACCGCGGATGGCCCGAAGGGGCCCCACGTCTATCCCTCCAAAACGGTACCCCTGACCCGATCCAGCAGCCGCCGCCTAGCGATCGAGGGCCAAATGCTCGTGGTTCCGATGCTTGAGCGGAAAAGCAGGATGCCGCGCCGCGAAATTTCGCGACGAATCGGTTTTTGCGCGCACCGAACAATCGTTCGTCGCCGGCACGATGGGGCCCGAGCCGGTAGCGCGATCGTGGCGGCACCGCGCAGGATCCGGCCGCTTTTCGACCGGATGTTCGCCGATTTGGTGACAATTCCAGCGGCAATCGTCTTGATACGCACATAGGCGGATCCGATGAACCGTGACCTTCGTGAAGCCTCCGGTGACCGCGAGCGTCGGTATCCGATCCGGGTCGACGTGCGCTATCGGCACGCCGGCGATCGCGAGTGGCATTGCGGGCGGACGGAGAACATCAGCCGCAGCGGAATTCTGATCCGCGCGCGGCATCTGCTGGCGCCGCATACGCCGATCGAGGTGCTGCTGTCGCTGCCGCCGGAACTCGGAGGCGCCGCGGATGCGCCGGTCATCGGACGCGGCCGTGTCGTGCGCGCCGACGCCCCCGACGGGGACGGCGCGCAGGCGACGGTCGCGGCAATCGTCGCCGAATACGCGGCGACCTACGTCGCCGGCAACGATCCGAGGCGCATTTGAACCATCCCGCACGGAGCTGTGTGTTGTGAAAACAGAGGCCGCGCACAAGATCGCCGCTCCGGACGTGATCGGCCGCAGCCGCGCGATGCGGCAGCTGCTCGAAACCGCGACCCGCGCGGCCGCGCGGCAGAACAAGGTGCTGATTACCGGCGAGAGCGGGGTCGGCAAGGACGTCCTGGCGCGCTACATCCACGCCCATTCGCCGCGCGCGGCGCATCCGTTCGTGGCGGTGAATTGCGCCGGCCTCGCCGAGACGCTGCTCGAATCGGAACTGTTCGGCCATGTCAAAGGCAGCTTCACCGGCGCGTATCGCGACAAGCGGGGCAAGCTCGAGCTCGCCGACGGCGGCACCATCTTCCTGGACGAGGTCGGCGAGATGACGCCGCGCATGCAGGCGCTCCTGCTGCGCTTTCTCGAGAACGGCGAAGTGCAGCCGGTGGGCGCTGACGCCGCGTCACGCCGGGTCAACGCACGCGTCGTCGCCGCCACCAATCGCGACCTCGATCGGATGACGGCCGCCGGCACCTTCCGCGAGGACCTGCTCTACCGCATCCGCGTCGTCCACCTGCACGTGCCGCCGCTGCGCGAACGGATCGAGGACATCCGCCCGCTGCTCGAGCATTTCCTGAGCAAGATCGATCCGTCGGTGCGATTGTCGGAAGGCGCCTGGACGGCGCTGGAGCGGCACCACTGGCCCGGCAATGTCCGCGAGGTGCAGAACGTCGTCGAACAGCTGAGTGCGGCCGGGACCGATCGCGAGCTCGACACCGCCGACATGCCGCCGTACGCCGCGGCCACCACGCCCGCGCAGATCGCGCCCCGCGGCGGCGATCGGCGCCGGACCGACATGGACGCGCTGTTCGATTCGATCGCCAACGGCAGCGGCGATTTCTGGCACGACGTCTACGACGCGTTCATCGACCGCGAGATCACGCGTCACGACGTGCGGCATGTCATCATGCGCGGGCTTGCCGTCGCCGACGGCAGTTACCGCGAATTGCTCCAGATCTTCCGGCTGCCTGCAGGCGACTACAAGCGGCTGCTGAATTTCCTGGTGCGCCACGGCTGCACCGTGGATTTCCGGCCGTACCGTCCTGGCCAGGGCACGCGCCGCGACGTCGCCACCGACGCGCCGCGGCGGAGCCGCAGCTCCGGAGCGGGGGCACACACCGGCTCGTCGTAACGACCGTCAGCGCCACTCGATCGCGTCACTCGAGCGGGTCGGAGCCGTCGAGCGGCAGCGTGACGTAGAAGGTGCTGCCGAGGCCCCTGTCACCCTCCGCCCAGATCCGGCCGTCGTGCGCTTCGATGATGCCGCGCGAACAGAACAGCCCCAGGCGCCACGTCGGCTGCTCGTTTGGACCGCTCGAGCGCATCGACGAGAACACCGACTTCAGCGCCGCTTTGGGAATGCCGACGCCGGTGTCGACGACGGCAACGACGCAGTCACCGCCCTGCCGAGCCGCTTTGATGCGGACGCAGCCGCCGGCCGGCGTGAACTGAATCGCGTTGTCGACCAGGTTGCAGAGCACCTGCAGCAGACGCCTGGCGTCGGAAGTGACCGAGAGCGGCCCGTTGATGTCCCGGCTGAGCACGATCGACTTCGCCGCCGCCAGCGGCACGAACACGTCCGCGACCTGCGCCGCCAGCGTCGCGACGTCGAGCTTGGCCGGCGACATGCGCAGCGCACCGTCACGCTCGAGCGTGTCGTCAGCCAGATCGCCGATCAGCCGATCGAGCTCGCCTGCCGACGCGAGGAGCGATTCCGCCCAGCCGCGCAGTCCGTCGGTGCTGTCGTAGCCCTTTGCGCCGTCGCGGATGCGCGCCGCGAGGCCGGCCATCGTCTTCAACGGCGCCCGGAGGTCGTGGCTCACCATCGCGACGAAATCGTACGCGTTGAACTCGGCGCGACCGGACGCCGCGCGCGCGGCGTCGCCAGGCGGCCGATCATCCGGGGGCTCCGAGCGTGTCGAGCGCGGCGCGTTGCTGATCTCCATCGGTCCGCTCTTCATTACCGGGCGGCCTCGCCCGGACCGACGCCATTCGCCGCCGTGGGCATCCGGCGATTGCCGGATGCCGCACGACGCGCGCGTTTACTTGCCGAACGTCGCCTGCACCTGTACGTCCTTCGTCAACGCCAGCGTGCAGGTCGGCTGCGTGCCGGTGCAGGCGCCGCCCCAGCTGACGAACGGCGCCGTCGTCGGCGTCGCCGTCAGCGTGACGAGCGAGCCGCCTGCCAGCTTCGCCGAGCACGATCGATTCGGGCAGTCGATGCCATCGCCGACGACGCGCCCTTTGTTGCTGATGCCGACCGACAGCTTCACCGATGCGGTCGTGGTCGCGGTGGTTGTCGGCGTCGGCGTCGGAACAGCTGCCACCGGCGCGGTGGTGAACGCCGCGCTGACGTTCAGATGATCGGTCACCGCGACGGTGCAGCTCGCGGCCGCGCCGGTGCACGCACCGGACCAGCCGGTGAAGGCCGCGCCAGCCGCGGGCACCGCGTT
>JAOBWF010000005.1 GCA_025463215.1 Acidobacteriota bacterium
GCCGGACAATCCGCTCTAACCGGCGCGGGGGCAGGGCTAGGGACTGGGTGCGAGAGGATGAAAAGAGCAATTGCGGGTGTCGCTCTCGCCGCCGTGCTGGCGGTCGTCGTCTCTGGCCAGGGCGCCGGTAAGGCGGAGCCGTTGCCAGGACTTGCGGCGACCGTCACCAAGGTCGAACGGGCGGCGACTGCGTCGCTGCGCGACTGTCCTCCGGGCACCAACACGGTCAACGCCGTCACGCGGCCGGGCGAGCAGTTCGCGCTCGTCACCGTCGCGTTCACGGTGGCGCCGGCCTTCAAGGCATCGCCGATGAAACGGCCGACGGTCACCGACGCCGCCGACAAGCGCTACAACACGGCGTCGACCTTCGTCGACGTCGGCAGCGTGCCCGAATATTCGTGCACATTCCCCTTTCGCGTCCCCGAAGGCACGAAGCTGAAGGCGATGCAGATCGAGTCTGCCTCGCTCGATCTGTCTGCTTTCGACGCCAGATAACACCCCCTACGTACGGCGGCGTACGCCGCCGATATATCGGCGGGACGATCACGGTGTGCCGCTACGCGCTTACGGACTGACCGACAAGGGCCACGTCAGGCCAACCAACGAAGACTGCTTCGCGATTCATGAGGAGCTCGGGCTCTGCGTGATTGCCGACGGCATGGGCGGCCACAACGCCGGCGAGGTCGCCGCGCGCCTCGCCGTGGACGCCGTCGTCGACTACGTGGCGAGCAGCCAGTACCGCTGCCGCGCGGGCGTCGCCCCGGTGGGCGCCGGCGAGGATCCGGCCCCATGGCCGTTCGGCTTCGACCCGTCGTTCACCGCTGACGGCAATCTCCTGCGCACCGCCATCCATCTCGCCGACGTGCAGATCCGCGAAGCGGCGTTCGCGTCGCACGACTACGCCGGGATGGGGACGACGATCGTGGCCGCGCGGATCTCGGAGGGACGGCTGTCGGTCGCGCACGTCGGCGACAGCCGGCTCTATCTCGTCGCCGGCGGCGCGCTGCGGCAGCTGACCCAGGACGACTCGTGGGTGGTGTCGATGCTGGCGCACGATCCGGACACCGACCCACTGCTGCTGGAGCATCATCCGATGCGCAACGCGCTCACGAACGTCGTCGGCGCCCGCTCGCGCACCGAAGTCCACCTCGTCGAGCAGACGCTCACCGGCGGCGAGCGCCTGCTGCTGTCGACCGACGGCGTCCACGGCGTGCTGGACGAACGCCGGATCGCGCGAGTGATGCTGGAGGAGGACGATCCGCGCGCGATGGCGCACGGTGTCGTCAACGCCGCGCTGGCACGCGGCAGCCGCGACAATTGCACGGCGGTCGTGGCGGTGTATTCGCGTCGCTGATGGGTGGGACCGATGTCGATCAGGGCCTTCAGCCCTGCCAGGCCGCAGCCCTGAAGGGCTCGCGACGCAGTCGTAGAAATGACAGCCGATAGCTATTCGATGTAGCTGTAGCCGCAGTTTTCGCAGGTCCACGTCCGGCCCTGCTGGTACATGTTGTGGCCGCACTCGGGGCACTCGCGGACTTCCGTGCCCTCGCGGTCGTAGAACTTGCCGTCGCGCTCGACCCGGGACGGCGTGTCGCCGGCCTTGTCGGCATCCGCGGGCTGCGCCGCGTCCTGGTCTTTCCGGTCGTCGGCCTTCTTCTTGTCGTCGGCCTGCGGCTTGTCCTGGGACTGCGCGAAGACGACCAGCGGCGATGCGGCGGCGACGCCGAGCAATGCGGCAACACCCAACCCGGAGCCGCGGAGGAAGCTGCGGCGGTCGAGCCGCGCCTCGAGCTTCTTCAGGATTTCGTCGTTCATCTACCTCAATATAAACGGTTTAGCGGCGAGAGCCGGTAAATGTTTGTCTTTTCAGCCGACGAACTTATAGCCGGCGCCATGCACCGTCAGGATGTGCTCCGGTTCATGGGGGGATCGCTCGATCTTTTGCCGGAGCTTCGCCACGAAATTGTCGATCGTCCTCGTCGTCGGCGACTCCTCGTAGCCCCACACCTGGTTGAGGATCTGCTCGCGCGTGACCACCTGGCCGGTATGCGCGACCAGGTAGCGGAGCAGGTCGAACTCGCGCGCGGTGAAGTCGATGCGCTGGCCCGCGCGGTGGGCCTGGTGGGTGCGGAAGTCGATTTCGATGTCGCCGATGCGGCAGGTCTCGAGCCCGGACGGCCGGCCGCCGGCGCGGCGCAGCACCGCCCGGACCCGCGCCAGCAGTTCGGTGATGCTGAACGGCTTGGTCACGTAATCGTCGGCGCCGAGCTCGAGCCCGAGGACCTTCTCGGTTTCCTGCGAGCGCGCCGTCAGCATCACGACCGGGGTCGGGTTGGCGCGGGCGCGCAGCTCGCGGCAGACCTCGAAGCCGTTCTTGCGCGGCAGCGTGATGTCGAGAATGACCAGATCGGGAGCGGTCGAGATGGCCTTGGCCAGCCCGTCCTCGCCGTCGGATGCCGTCACGACCTCGTAGCCCTCGAGCTCGAGGTTGTCACGCAGACCGAGCAACATCTGGGGTTCGTCCTCGATCACCAGAATGCGTTTCGTCACCGTGAATCTCTCCTGCGTACAACGGGAAATGGAGCGTGAACGTGCTGCCACGCCCAGGTTCGCTCTCCACGCGCACGAAGCCGGCATGGCCCCGCATCACGTGATCGACAATCGCCAGGCCGAGTCCGGTGCCCTGCGGGCCCGATCCGGCATCGGTCTGCACTCGGTAGAACTTGCGAAAGATCTTGCTCTGGAGACGCGGCGCCACGCCGATGCCGCGATCGGTCACCCGCACCACCCCGTAGCCGCCGGCGCGATCGACCTCGACGGTGATCTCGCGGTGCTCGGGAGAGTATTTCATCGCATTCGAAATCAGGTTCTCGAGCGCCTGCACCGCCGCCTCGCTGTCGATCAGGACCGGCACCTCGCCTCCGAGCCTGGCGGTGACGGTGAACTGATTGTGCTGGAACTGGCTCTGGAGCGATTCCAGCACCCCGCGCGTCAGTTCGGTGAGATCGACCGGCTGTTTTTTGTAGCTGCGCAGGCCGGCCTCGATCTTCGAGAAGTCGAGCAGGTTGTTGATCAGCCGCGTGAGCTTGCGCGCCTCGCTGTTGATGATGCGATAGTACTCCTGGGCGCGGTCGGTGTTCTTCAACCGGCCGAGCTCGAGGGTTTCGGCGAACAGCTGGATCAGCGCCAGCGGCGTCTTGAGATCGTGGGAGACGCTCGAGACGAAGCTCGATTTCATCTCGGCGACGCGCAGCTCGCGGGCCAGCGCGCGGGCCACGAAGAAGACGCCGAGCGCCATGATCCCGGCCAGGATCGCCATCATCATCCGCTGCGGTCGGGCGCGGGCGGCGACGATTTCCGGAATCGTCTGATCGTGATAGCCGGTGCGCACCCGCCACGTTTCGACCGTCATGCTGGTCGGCGCGATCAGCTGCGTCAGGTCGGCCTCGTAGAACACGAGCGGAAAGGTCCGCTCGTCGACGAATCGCGTCGGCGCCGGGGCGCCGGCCGGCACGATGACCCGTTGATCGCTGTCGAGGACGGTGACCTCGAGCGGCGGAAAGCCGGTCGGACCCTCGACCTTGGCGAGCCGCTTGGCCACCACCTGCGGAATGAACGTCGTCCGCAGCCGTTCGGCGTCGACGCGCAGCGCGACGAAGCTGGTCATGCGATCGCGTGACGGGAAAGTGAAGCGCAGCTGCGCGAGGAAGTAGGTGGCGCGGCCGTTCAGCGGCGCCTCGAACACCGCGATCGCGCGCTGCGCCGGCGCCATGGCGCGGAACTGGCCGAGCAGCAGCGCCGTTTCCGCCGGGTTGGTGGCGAAGCGCCGCGTGTCGCGATCGAACGACAACAGATCGTTGCGATGTTCGGTCGTCGCCTCCGACCAGACGTAGAACGCGTCGACGAAGGGCTCGGTGTCGAGGCCGTGGTTGAAGGTGTTCTCGATGAACGGCAGATCGAGCGGCTCGGTCTGGTACTGGAAGATCTTCAGGATCACGTCGGTGCGCGGTGTGCGCAGCGCGTCCTGCAGATCCTTGGTGACCGCGTCGGCGGTCTCCTGGCTCAACTGCCGCAGCACCACGGCCGATGCCCGGCCGAGATCGGACAGCGATCGGAACTGGAAATAGAACATGATCGCGACCGGAATCGCGACGGTAATCGCGAGCCCGGCGGCGAGGCGCAGGCTGTGATCGCGCACCAGCCGGCCGATCACCGACGGTCCAACGCCGCGCCCGACGGGCATGCCGGCATTCCGGGGATCCACGAGTCAAGCTTACTCGGATTTAATGATTTCGGCGCCGATGCGGTCGACGAAGGCGCGCTCGGCGCCGAGCGCGGGCTGCTGCGTGATCACCGCCTGCGCGATCTCGTAGGCCTCGAGCAGCAGGTCCTCGCGCTCCTCCGCCGGCGCCGCGTTCACACATCGCCACAGGTCGCGCTCGGCGCCGGCGGTGTCGCCGGCGGCGAAGCGGACGATCGCGAGTCGGCAGCCCTGACGCGGGTTCTGCTGCGGATCGCAGCGCCGGCCGTCCTCGTACGCGGCGATCGCGTCTGCATAACGGCCGGCGAGGAAGAGCGTGTGTCCGAGATTGTAATGACCGAACACGAAGCCGGGATCGATTGCGACCACGCGGCGCAACGCGGCTTCGGATTCGTCGAGCCGTCCGAGCTCGCGTGAGACGACGCCGATGTTGTTGAGAATGGCGAAGCTGCGCGGATCGTGCGCGAGCGCCTGGCGGAACGCCTGCAGCGCCGCCGCGGGATCGCCGAGCTCGCCGAGCGTCGCGCCAAGGTTGCTGAACGCCGCGGAAAACGTCGGCATCACGTCCGCGGCGCGCTGGAAGGCGTCGCGGGCCTGCGCCAGATCGTCGTAGACGAGCGAGAGCTTGCCGCGTTCGTAGTGGATCGCCTCCCACTGCGGTGCGATCGCCGCGGCGCGGTCCAGCGCGGCGCGCGCGGCGTCACCGTCGCGGGTCTCCCGGCTGGCGCTCGCGAGCGCCAGCTGCGCGACCTCGCACTCCGGATCGAGCGCCGCCGCCTCGCGACAAAGCCGGAGGCGCTCGGCGGGGTCGCTCGCGGAAAACGCCTGCGCGAGCAGCTTCGGGGCGGGTCGATTCAACACCAAGGACACAATGCACCCAAAGGGTTGGCTTTCCAAAACATCCTTCGTGTCCTCGGTGCCCTCTGTGTTGATTAGGCCGAAATGCTGCCAGGGGCCGCGACGCTGGAACGCCTCCGGCGCGCCTCGCTCGAGCGCCGCGCGATCGGCGGTCGCGACAATCCGATCGCCCTCGTCCAGCCGGTCGATCCATTTCTGCACCAGGTACGTGGACTGCGTCAGCACCAGGCGCGTCCCTCCCTGCTGGCAGTCGGGAAACGCCGCGCTGATGCCCTCGATGAGGACCGTTCGCGGCGCGGGCGGAAAGACGACAGCGTCCACGCGCGTGAAGGGAAGCGTTCGCGCGTCCAACCTGACGATTGTGTGGTCTGCGGGAATCTGCGCGCGAGCGGCGCGAGAGCGATCGGCGGCGGAGCCGCCCACGATCAGGACTGGGGCCATTTCAGAATTGCAGGATTGCAGAAGGAAAGGAGGAAGGGCCTTCGACCTTCCCTTCCTGCAATCCCGACTTCCTGCAATCCTGCAATACGAGGATCTCTACTGCTGCTGTGTGCTGGCCTTCGGCTGGTTCGCGAGGAAGCCGGTGATCTGCTTCACGGCGTAATCGACCTTGATGTCGAACGCCTGCTTGCCGAGCGCGACGCTCGAGCGGCGCGCGTCCCCCGAGATGCCGTTGTTCTTGCGCGGCGGCGCGTTCGGATCGGGGGTGCCGCGGCCCTGGCCGCGTGCGCCCGGAGGCGGAACCGGATCGCCTTCCGCGGTCGCAATCAGGTCCTTGCGGACCCACCCCTTGTCGCCGCCGAGATACAGCATCGTCGACGTATCGGGGATGCCGGCGTGCGAGCTGCGCGGATAGCCGTGCGCGACCAGCCACTCGTCGAAATCGTCCTGCGCCTTCTTGTAGACCTCGTCAACGAAGTAGACGTGCTTGCCCTGCGGCGCGTACTTGGCGTCGAGCTTTTTCGCGACGTCGGCGAACACTGCCGGCTGGCCGCCGCCGTGGTCCCCCATGATCATCACGTTCTTGAAGCCGGTGATGATCGCCTGCTCGGAAATCTCGGTCAGCATCTGGCCGAAGACTTCGTTGCTCAGGCCAATCGTGCCGGGCAGATCCGCGCTGGCGCGGTTGGGCGAGTAGGCGAGCGTCGGCATGACGATCGCGTTGCCGAGCTTGAGCGCGATCGCTTTCGCGGTCGCGCGCGCCATCAGCGTGTGACCGCCGTTGACGTTCTGCGGCCCGCGCTGTTCGGTGCCGCCGGTGTAGACAAGGGCGGTGGTCTTGCCGGCGGCGAGCGCGGCCTTCACTTCGGGCCACGTCATCATGTCGAATTCGACCAGCGGCTCCTTTTTCGCCGCGGCAGACTGCTTCGCGGCCGCCGGTTTGGCGGCGGCCTTGGCCGCCGGCGCCTGCGCGAACGCGGTGGCGGCCGACAGGGCCAGGAGCGGAATCGATAACATCAAACGACGCATGACGTCCTCCCTTTTGACTTGTTACTTTTTCAGATTCTCGAGCTGGGTCTTCGCCTGCGCATTGTTCGGGTCCAGCTCGACGGCCTTCTCGAGCGCCGCGATCGCGCCGGGCTTGTCCCCCTTGGCGTTCTTGATTCCGGCGAGTGCGACGTAGGTGCGGGCCGACATGGGGTAGTACTCCAGGTTCGCGTTCAGATAGGCGAGCGCGGCGTCGGAGTTGTTCGCGCTGTTGGCGCGCTGCGCGATCGCGATCAGGCTCGCTTCGCTGAAGTCATAGCTCTGGCCGCCGTAGAATTGCGCCCGCAGCTCCTTGTACTTCGCGAGCCCCGCGGTCGCGCCGCCGGTGCCGGCCGCGTCGGTGACGATGTCGGTGATCTGCTTCGGAATCGGGACGCCGCGGTGGCAGGTCGCGCAGCCGACGCGCGTGGTCGCGTCGGCGGACTTGCCGACCGCGTCGGGCAGCTTGGTGTTGATCTCGCGCGCGAGCAGCATCATGCCGCGCGCCGCCTTCTTCGGCGCCTTCTCGTCGGAGGCGAAGTCGTTGCGGCCGCCGCGCCCTTCCTGGACGTGACAGTAGTTGCACGCCACGCCCAGCGACGCGGTGAACGCCTGCATCGTCGCGATTACCTGCGCGCGCGGGGTGTCCTTCGGGATGATCTGCAGGTTGGTCATCGGCGGTGGCGGCGGTGGCTGCGCGCCGGCCACCGTGCCGGTGACGCCGCCGCCCTGCGCCGCGGCGAGTGAGCCCGAGAGAACGACGATGGCGACGGCGTATCCAGCGAACCGCTTCATGCGCGTACCTCTTGGTTGACGAACGAGAGCCACTTCCGATACTGCGGCAGCTGGCCGCGCACCGCCTGGTTGAACGTCGCCTGGATACGGCGGGTGATCGGTCCCGGTTGACCGCCACTCATGACGCGGCCATCCACTTCGCGGATCGCGGTCACTTCGACCGCGGTGCCGGTGAAGAACAGTTCGTCGGCGCCGAGCACGTCCTCGACCGAAATCGGTGCGACCGTCGCCTCGATCCCGAGATCCTTCGCGATCTCGAGCACCGAGGCGCGCGTGACGCCCATCAGGATGCTGGCGTCCTTGTCGTTGGTGATGACGCCGCCGTTTTTCACCACGAACAGGTTTTCGCCCGACCCTTCGGCGACCAGCCCCTGCGAGTTGAGCAGGAGCGCTTCGTCGAAGCCGCGGCGCTGGGCGTCGTTCACGGCGCGCGCCGAATTGATGTACTGGCCGCAGGCCTTGGCCCAGGCCGGAATCGCGCTGTTGTCGAACTTGCGGATCGGCGACACCGTCACCCGGACGCCGGCATCGGCGTTCGCCAGGTACTTGCCGGTCGGCACCGCGGCAATCGCCACCGTCACCGGGCACTCCGCGGTCCAGACGCTCAGCGTGCCGGCGTCGAAGAAGGCCACGGGGCGCAGGTACGACGCCTCGAGCCTGTTGACGCGGACCACCTCGAGACTGGCGTCGGCGATCGCCGCCTGGGGGTACGGGATGGCCAGGTCATACAGTTCCGCCGACTTGTAGAAGCGCTCGAGGTGCGCGTCCAGCCGGAAGATCGCGGGGCCGTCCGCGGTCGGGTACGATTTCATGCCCTCGAAGACGCCGGTGCCGTATTGCAGGCCGTGCGCAAGCACGTGCACTTTCGCGTCGTTCCAGGGAACCAGCTTGCCGTTGAACCAGATTGTTTCCGTTGGCGTGAAGCCCATAACGCTCTCCCGTGCTGAATATATATCGGGACGAGCGGATCCGGCCGATATCTCATACTGACGTGTCCGAATTCCGCATCGAGAAACGCCGGGCCGAAGCCGCGCTGACGCTGACGACGGGCCCCACCGTCACCGGCTGCTTTTTCCTGTCCGGTTCGAGCGCCAGCCATTCGGGCCCGGAGCGGGTCGCCGACCTGCTGAACGCCGAAACCGGCTTCTTTCCGTTCGAGCTGAACGCCGGCTCGGCGCCCCACACGGTTCTCTACAACCGGACCCAGCTGCTGCTGGTGACGCTGCTCGAACAGACGGTGGAGGCGCAGCTCGAGCCCGGTTACACCCTCGCGACCGAGCGCGCGATCCGGATGCTGATGTCCAACGGCCACGCCCTCGTCGGTCGCGTCCGCATCTATCGGCCGAGCGGCCGCGATCGCCTCAGCGACTACGCGCGCGCCGCTGAAATTTTCCGGTACGTCGAGACCGCGGCCGGCACGGTCATCGTCAACGCCGATCACATCGTCGAATTGCGGGAGACGAACGAAGCATGAGCGCCCAGATTGACGGCCTGTTCCGGCTGATGTGCGAGGCCGGGGCCTCGGATCTGCATTTGATGGTGGGGACGCCGCCGCTCGTTCGCAAGGACGGCGGCATGAAGCCGCTCGACCCGGCGGCGCCGGTCCTCGATCCGGAGCTCGTGAGCCGGCTGCTCGAACCGATCATTCCGGAGAAGAACAAGCAGGAGTTCGCCGAGAAGCACGACACCGACTTCGCCTACGAGGTCCCGGGGCTGGCGCGCTTCCGCGCCAACATCTTCATGGATCGCAAAGGGAAGGGCGCCGTGTTCCGGGTCATTCCGAGCAAGATCCTGACGGCGGAGCAGCTCGGCCTGTCGGCGGCGATCCTGAACCTGTGCAAGCTGCACAAGGGGCTGGTGCTGGTCACCGGCCCGACCGGGTCGGGCAAGTCGACGACGCTGTGCGCGATGATCGATCACGTCAACAGCACGCGCAACGATCACATCATCACGATCGAGGATCCGATCGAGTTCGTGCACGAGAACAAGCTGTGCGCGATCAACCAGCGCGAGGTGCACAACCACACCAGCTCGTTCAAGGCGGCGCTGCGCGCCGCGCTGCGCGAGGACCCGGACATCATCCTGGTCGGCGAGCTGCGCGATCTGGAGACGGTGGCGATCGCGATCGAGACCGCGGAAACCGGCCACCTCGTGTTCGGCACGCTGCACACGTCGACCGCGGCGTCGACGGTGGATCGCGTCATCGATCAGTTTCCGGCCGATCGCCAGGCGCAGATTCGCGTGATGCTGTCGGAGTCGCTGAAGGGCGTCATCTCGCAGACGCTGTGCAAGAATATCTGCGGCGGCCGCGTCGCGGCGCTCGAGGTCCTGATCGTGACGTCGGCGATCAGCAACCTGATTCGCGAGTCGAAGACCTTGCAGATCCAGTCGATGATGCAGGTCGGCAAGCAGGTCGGCATGGTCACGCTGAACGACGCGCTGATGGACCTGGTCACGAAGAAGCTGATCACGCCGGAAGAGGGCTACAGCAAGGCGATCGACAAACCGGGTATGGACATGACGATGAAGCGGGCCGGGCTCGATCCGAGCAAATTTGCGAGCGCGGGCGCCGTGCCGCCGCCAGGCACCCCAGCCGCGCCGGGTGCTCCTGGGGGCCCGGCCGGCACCGCCGGCGCGGCAGCCCGGCCGGCACCGGCCGGCACCACCCCGCGCAGTTAAACTGGACTGGGCGGTTGCGCGGTGCGCGAAGCGCGTGGTATATTCGTCAGGTTCTGTTGGGGCTAGGACCACCCTATCTAGCCCCGCCGCTTGAGACAGCGTCTGGGATCAGCAACACGGGCCCGGGCAGACCATCCGTCGCGACCAACTAACTTGTTAGGGTCATAGGGTTTTCAGGCGCCAAGCCGCAAGGCTTCTAGGCCTGAAGCGACAATCGCGAACCGTTTCATTGCGGGTTGCGGATTTCGGGTTGCGGATTGATTGAGGAGTGGGCGTTCCCATCCGCAGTCCGCACTCCTCAATCCGCAATGCCAGATTTCAGATTATGCCGACTATCAGTCAGCTCGTCCGCGCCGGGCGCAAGAAAATCGTCAGCAAGACGAAGAGCCCCGCGCTGCAGAACAGCCCGCAGAAGCGCGGCGTCTGCGTCCGCGTCTTCACCCAGACGCCGAAGAAGCCGAACTCCGCGCTGCGCAAGGTCGCGCGCGTCCGGCTCACCAACGGCATCGAGGTGACGACCTACATTCCGGGCGTCGGCCACAACCTGCAGGAGCACTCGCTGGTGCTGATTCGCGGCGGCCGCGTCAAGGATCTCCCGGGCGTCCGCTACCACGTGGTGCGCGGCACCCTCGACGCGGTCGGCGTCCAGGGCCGCATGCAGGGTCGGTCGAAATACGGCGCGAAGCGCCCGAAGAAGGCTTAAGTCATGCCGCGAAGACGAGTCGTTTCCAAGCGCGAAATCCCGGCCGACCCGCTGTATCAGAGCACGCTGGTCACCAAGTTCATCAACACGGTGATGAGCCACGGCAAGCGCAGCACGGCCGAGCGCATTTTCTACAAGAGCTTCGACATCATCAAGGAAAAGACCAGCGACGATCCGCTCAAGATCTTCA
This sequence comes from Acidobacteriota bacterium, assembly GCA_025463215.1. Classification (GTDB taxonomy): domain Bacteria; phylum Acidobacteriota; class Vicinamibacteria; order Vicinamibacterales; family CAVVIG01; genus CAVQFC01. The sequence goes on from JAOBWF010000005.1 coordinate 10,954, forward strand.
AGAAGGCGATCGACAACGTCAAGCCGAGCCTCGAAGTGAAGTCGCGCCGCGTCGGCGGCTCGAACTACCAGGTGCCGGTCGAAGTGAACCCGAATCGCCGTCTCTCGCTCAGCATCCGCTGGATCGTCGGCTACGCGACCTCCCGCGGCGACGGCAAGACGATGCAGGAAAAGCTGGCCAACGAGCTGATGGACGCCGCCAACCTGCGCGGCGGCGCGGTCAAGAAGCGCGAAGACACGCATCGCATGGCCGAAGCCAACAAGGCCTTCGCCCACTATCGCTGGTAGCTCTGGACTCTGACCTCTGAACTCTGAAACCGCAACGTAAATGGCCCGACAGTCACCACTCGCGAAGACGCGGAACATCGGCATCATGGCGCACATTGATGCCGGTAAGACCACGACCACGGAACGGATCCTGTTCTATACGGGCATCACGTACAAGATCGGCGAAGTGCACGAAGGCACCGCCGTGATGGACTGGATGGAGCAGGAGCAGGAGCGCGGCATCACCATCACGTCCGCCGCGACCACCTGTTTCTGGCGCGATCACCGCATCAACATCATCGACACGCCGGGCCACGTCGATTTCACCGCCGAAGTCGAGCGCTCGCTGC
>JAOBWF010000042.1 GCA_025463215.1 Acidobacteriota bacterium
GGGATGGCTTCGCCCGAGCCGCCGAACTCCTTGGGGAAGTCCTTGAGCTTGGGCAGGCCGTCCTTCATGGGCAGCACGGTCTCGGCGTAGTTGACGTGGACGCCGGGGGCGAAGCGAAGCGTGGGCAGGGTCGCCGTGAACACGTCGACCAGGCCGAGCGGCGGATGGTTGGTCATCAGATGACCGCCGCACTTGGAGCAGTACTTGCGCTCGCTGTTCGGCGTCTTCTTGAACGTGGCGACATTGCGCTCGCCCGAGGTGACCTTCACCGCCGTGGGCTTCCACAGGCTGAAGGCGTTGACCGGACCGCCCGACCAGGAGCGGCAGGACTGGCAGTGGCAGTATCCCATCGCCTCGGGTTCGCCCGTGACCTCGAGGGTCACGGAGCCGCAAAAACAACTTCCAGTGTGCATGGTTCGACCTTTCCTACTGCAGTGCAGCAAGCGGAACGTATGCACGCGGACCCTGGACCGCATCGGAGGGTGTTCCCCAATTTAAGGGTTCGCCCTCCCTATTTTAGGGGCCCTATTTTATCGCCAGCAGATGCTCGGCCCGGGCGATGCGCGCGGCTTCCCCGCGCGAGGCCGCGCCCAGCTTGGACAGCACCGACGACACGTGATGGTCGACCGTCTTTGGAGAAACATGCAGCTTGGCGCCGATGCCGTTGTTGGTGAGACCGGTCGACAGGCAGTCGAGGATCTGCAGCTCGCGGGTCGTCAGGCCGAACGCATTCTGCCGCGTGCTCTCGCGCGGCCCGCGCGGGATCTTGCGCATGCCGGCGCAGCGCATGCGCTGGCGCAAGGCCGCGGCGGCGGGCGCCGCACCGAGGCGCACGAAGATCTCGAGGGCGGCGATCTGGGCCGCGCCGTCGCCTTGGGCGAGCGCGCGCGCCTGCTCGTAGACGCAGCCGAGATTTTCCCAGGCCAGCGCCGCGCGCCGCCAGTCGCCCTTGAGCTGGAACAGGAACGGCGGCGCCGCCCAGGCGGGCGTGGCGATCGCCTCGCCGCCCAGCTTGCGCCACAGCGCCAGCTCGCCGGTGAACCAGCGATGACAGTGCTTGGTCGCAAGCGGATACGCCGCCGCCGCTTCCGCCGCGGCGCGCGTGCCGTCACCCGCCAACCACGCGGCCTCGGCGCGCGCCGCCCGCACTGGCGCCAGGCGCTGCAAAGTACCGGTCTGTGTCGCAAGCTCGAGCGCCTCATCGAGGACGACGCCCGCATCGGCGTCGCCGCGTCGCGCATGTACGCGGCCGAGCGCCACCAGCGCCATGATCCGGCTGATCACCGACACGTTCGGCCGCGCGATCAGGCCGGTCGCGATCTCCGCCGACTCGCTCCAGCGGCCCTGGTAGAGCCGCACCAGCGCCAGCCACGCGTGCATATAGTGATTGGCATAGTCGAGATCGCGCTCGGCCGTATAGGCGATGCCCTCGTCGATGTGGTGCTCGGCCTCGGCCAACCGGTACTGCTCGCCCCAAGAGGCGCCGATGTTCATGTGGCCGTTGCCGACGACGCTGTCGAGCCCGGCCGCCTGTCCGAGCGCGATCGAGCGCTGGAGATGCGCCATGCCCTCGGCTTCCTCGCCGCTCACCAGGAGCGCCGAACCGATGACGTTCTCGGCGGCGGCAACGGTAACGATGTCGTTGAATTTTTCGGCGAGCGCGATGGCCTGATGGCCAAGACGCACCGCGACGGGGCAGTCGCGGTCGAGCATCGTGAGATGCGCCTGGATGCGATAGGCATTGGCGAGCTGGCGCGACGGCGGCAATCCCTCCAGCACGGCAATCGCCGCGCGGCTGGTTTCCTCGGCCGCCGCGTTGCGTCCACTGCGCACCAGCGGCCACGCGAGCTCGGCCAGGTTCTCGCCTTCCTTCAACCGATTGCCGCTTTGCCGCCACAGCCCGATCGCGAGACGCCGGCCGCGCTCGGCTTCGGCCAGGTCGTCGATGATCGCGCATTCCTCGGCATAGGCCTCGCAATAGCCGGCGCGTTCCTCATCCGGCCGGTCGACCGCATGTTCGAGCACGCGCGCATAGTGCGCCGCGGCCTGTCGATGGGCGCCGACGGACGTTGCCGCCTGCGCCGCCGCCACGCCGTATTCGACCACAGCGGCGCTGTCGCCCGCGCCGGCGGCGTACTGGACCAGCAACGCGAGATCGGACCGCCGATGCCCGCTTTGCAACGCCTCGAGCGCAAGGCGGCTGAGCTCGCGCCGCCGCGCCGGACCGATGTCGCCCAGCACCGCCTCGCGGGCGAGCTCGTGGCGAAACGCAATGCTGCCGCCGTCGGCCTCGAGCACGCCTACCTTCACGCATTCCGAGAGGCCGTCGACCGCCCGTCCCGACACGCGTTCCAGCATCGCGGGGTCGATGCGATTGCCGATCACCGCGGCGGCGTCGAGCACGGCACGGCATCTTGGCCCGAGGCGCGCAGCGCGGGCGAGAACGGCATCGCGCACCGTCGCCGGCACGCCGCTCGTGCCGTTCGACAGGACTTCGGTCACATAAAAAGGATTGCCCGAGGTCTGGCGATGCAGCGCGCAGGCGTCGACCGGACGTCCGGCGATCAGCGTGCGCACCGCGTCCTTCGACAGCCGCGGCAGCGCGATGCGCAAGATCGACTTGGACACCGCGAGGTCGCCCAGCAACG
>JAOBWF010000056.1 GCA_025463215.1 Acidobacteriota bacterium
GAGCTCGGCGCACAGCGCCGCGAGACTGCGGCGCTGAAGCAGGAGGTCGACGCGAGCGCCGCGGCCATCCGCGATCTGCGCGGCGCCGTCGAAGAGGCGCAGACGGCGCTGGCGCAAGCCCAGGCCGCGCTCGCGCGTGAGCGCGAGGTGGCGAAGCGGCTGCGGCAGGACGGCGATGACGCCCGCCGCGCGCTCGACGGGGAACGGCAGGCCGGCGTCGGCGTCGCGCGTGAGCTCGAGGCCGCGCGGATGGAGCTCCAGGCTGCCACGGACAGCGACGCAGCCAGGCGCGGCGAGATCGACGAACTGGAGCAGGCGATCGCGCGCGAACGTTCCGTACGGGCGGCGCTCGAGGCGGATCTCGCGGCGCAGCGCGCCGCCTCGGCGGAGGCCGCCGCCGCATTGGCCGCGACCCGCCGGGACGTGGAACAGGCCGGTCGGTCAGCGGATGCGCGCGCGGCGGCGTTGGAACAGGAACTGGCACGGGTTCGCGAGACGGCTGACGCGCACGCCGCGGCGGTTGATCGGGAGCGCTCGGTGATCGCCGCGCTGGAGCAGGATCTCGCCGAGGTGCGGCGCGCGATCGCTGCGCACGCGGTCGCCGACGATGAGCAGGGTGCCGTGCTCGATGCGCTTCGGCAGGAACTGGTTGATGCGCGTGGCGCCATCGCGGCGAGCGAGGCGGCCGCCGCCGACCAGCGCGCGATCGCGGCGGGGCTCGCGCAGGAGCTGGCCACGCGGCGTGCGGAGTCGGATGCGCACGCCGTCGAGCGCGATGCGCATCGCGCGGCGATCGCGGCGCTGCAGCAGGAACTGGCCGACGCGCGCCGCGCGGTTGCGGCACACGCGGCCGCCGACGATCAGCATGCCGCCGCGCTGGCGGCGCTGCAGCGGGAGATCGCCGACGCACGCGAGTCGATCGATGCGCATGCCGCGGCGGATGAGGATCATCGCGCGATCGTGGCGGCGCTCGAGCGGCGGTGCGCCGATCTCGAGGGGACCCTCAGCGTGGCCGCCGGCTCATCGCAAACAGCGAGCGACCGCGGCGTCACCCTCGAGGCCGAGCGCGACCAGGCCGAACAGGCGCGGCTCGAGGCCGAGGCCCGCGCCGACGAAGCGACAGCGGATCGCGATCAGCTCGCGCTCATGCTCGACGCCGCGAAGCGATCGATTCAGGGGATGAACGCCGCCGTCGACGAACGCCTGGCGGCGATCGACGCCAAGCGCGCCCGCGCGCTGCAGGCGGCGGAACAGCGGGCCGAGGCGGCGATTCGTGAGCGGGACGCGCTCGCGGCGCAGCTCGCAGCGATCCCACCGGTCGTTGTACCAGACGCCGACGCCATCGCCGATTCGGACGCGGACGACGAGGCCGCTGACGCCCTGCGCCGGCTCGAAGCGGCTACCGAGCGCATTCAGGTTCTCGAACTTCAGCTCTTCGAGCGTGGCCGCGGCCCCGGCGACCGCGACGTCGATCTCGAACCACTGCTTCCGAAGGCGCCGGAGTCGGCGATCGATCGAACGGGAGCCCCGGCGACCCGCCATGGCTTCAAGCCGCCGAGAAGGGTGCGGATCGATCGCGAAGGCGCGCTGCTGGTCGATCTGTCGGTGAGCGGCGCGCAGGTGATCTGCCCGACCTCTCCCGACGTCGGCCGCATCGTCACGCTGGCGCTGCTATCGGATGACGCGACGTGCTTCTGTCAGGGGCGGGTCTTGTGGGCGCGGCGCGAGCAGACGGCGAAGGGGCGACCGTACCGGTATCCTGCGGGGATCGCGTTCACGGCGATCGACGAACCGGCGGTTCGTGCCTTCATCACGCGGCACGCGTCGGATCAGTGAAGTCCGGGTCCGCAGCTGTCGCGGCGTCGGCGCGATGGATGGTGCCACGGATGAATCGCTCGCGCGACTGAACGCGCGGCGCCAAGCGAAGTCTGGTGCGCGCCGGTCTGAGTTCGCCACCTGTTTGGGCAATACATCGCGTTGCACGAGAAATGCCGCGGCCATGTCATCCGAATCGCGTCGGTCGGTCTCGAGACAGTGGCGAAGTTCCGAGACCGTCTGGCGCGGAGCTGAAGAAAACGCGGACGGAATATCAGCGCCGGATCCCATTCCCGACGGAGATGCCATGGAGACGATGACACGAATCGCGTACGCTGCGCTGCTCGCCGGCGGCGTTTCGGCCGGCATGTCAACGGCTGGGCAGGACGTCGACAAGGCGCGCGGCCTCCTGCGCCAGGCGCCGACGGCGCTGGCGGTTCCGGCGCCGCCGGCCGGCGTCGTGCTCGACACGCCCGCCGCGCTCGATGCGGCGTTGGCCGCCGCGGCACCTGGCGCCGTGCTGACCCTGAGTCGCACGCTCGTCTACCCGACGGCGCTGACCCTTGCGCGCGCCGTGACGCTCCAGGCGGACGGCCTGACGGCCCTGACGCGCATGGACACCACGACACCGCTGCCGTCGTTCCGTGACGGCATTACGATTCGCGGCGACCAGGTGACCCTCATCGGTCTCGAGGTCCGCAAGGGCAACCCGCTCACCGACATCGTGACGTTCACCGGCGCGTCGGTCACGCTCGACCGGCTGCGCATTCTCGGCGACCCGCTGAAAGGCGCCAAGCGGGGCATCGCGGCGAACGGCAACGGCGACGCGGTCATCGTGCGGTCGTATGTCGACGACTGCTTCCAGACCTATCCCGGGAACGACAGCCAGGCGATCATCGCGTGGGACATGGCGCCCGGGCTGCGCATCGAAGACAACTTCCTACGCGCGGGGTCCGAGACGGTGATGATCGGCGGCGCCGATTCGTCGACCGCCGCGCGCACACCGACGAACATCGTGATTCGCGGCAACACGATCACGAAGCGCCCCGAGTGGCAGGCGATGGCGATCGGCGTCAAGAACGCGCTCGAGCTCAAGAACGCGACGCACGTCCTCGTGGAGAACAACGACATCTCGTACTCGTGGGGCGGTCACGGCCAGGACGGCTACCTGCTCCTGATGACGGTGCGCAATCAGGACGGCCGCGCGCCGTGGTCGACAGTGCAGGACGTCGTCGTCAGGGGCAACAGGTTCAGCCACGCCGCGGGCGCGATCAACTTGCTCGGCCTCGACAACATCAAGGAGACGAGCGCCAGCAAACCGACGCCCCTCGGCACGGTGCGACCGTCGGTGCGCATGGCGCGGATTGCGATCACCGGGAACACGTTCACCGACCTCGACCCGACGACCTACGCCGGCAGCAATCGAATGATCCTCATCGGCTCTGGACCGACGCAGGTGACCATCGACCAGAACACCTTCGCGGGCGCGCACATCGGGTCGCAGGTGTACTTCTACGGCACGCCGCCGGCCGAGGGGTTCAGAGTGACGAACAACACCTGGCCACCGTCGACGTACGGCATCAAAGGGGACGGCGTGGCGAGCGGGGGGGCGACGTGGGCCGCGTTCGTCAGCGGCGGGACACTAGCCGGGAATGTGGAAAAGTGAAGTCCCGGAAGATTCGCGGTACGGCAGTAGCCGCCGGTACCGGTAATTTGCGATTTCGCTGGTGCGGAAGAGAGGATTCGAACCTCCACTGGATTGCTCCAACTAGCTCCTGAGGCTAGCGCGTCTGCCATTCCGCCACTTCCGCAAGTGGGTGAGAAAAACCCCGCAGGCCGAACCCTCAGTATAGCCGAACCGGCTAGCGGCGGTCGACCCGGCGGCTATCCCATGTCGCAGACGTTCGGTGACGGGATCACGCAGACGAACTGCACCGCGTCGGTCGCGACGAAACAGTGGGGCTCGTTTCCAGATATGAATACCGTGTCGCCGGCCGAGAACGGGCGGTCGCCCTGCTCGGATTTCACCACGCCGCTGCCCCGGACGATGAAGACTTCGTGCTCCCAGGGAGGATAGTGGTACGGCGTCGTGGCGCCGGGTGTGAGGTCGAAGACGCGCAACGCGAACGTCGGCGCGCCGTCGGCCGCCGTGATCATCTCGCGCATCGTGACGCCCGATCGGCCGCCATCGTACGTGGTCGGCGTCACCTCGTCGTATCGCTTGACCAGCATGCGCGGATTCTAGCAGAGGCCGCTACGGCGCGGGGGCGGCGGTGGCCGCCTTCCAGCGCAGCACCACCGACGCCGTCGTCGTGTTGTCGGTCTTCTTGAACCCCGGCACCGGGTCGTTCGAGAAGCGCAGCAGATACCCGATTTTGAGCGCAAGGTGGGCGTTCATCGCCGCCTGCGCGGTGACCTCGGCCTCCGATCGGTAGGCCGCCGACCTCTTGAAATCGGGAT
>JAOBWF010000060.1 GCA_025463215.1 Acidobacteriota bacterium
CTACAAGCGGGTGCAGTGGATCGAACCGATCTGGAAGATGCTGTGGTCGAACAAGGTGATCCTCGCCGTGCTCTGGGAGCTGTTTCCGAATCACCCGAACCTGGTGCCGGCCTATCTCGATGCGCCGGGCGACCTGACGTCGTACGTGACGAAGCCGAAGATGAGCCGCGAAGGCGCCAACGTCAGCGTCGTCGTCGACCAGCGGCGCGTGGTCGAGACCGCCGGCGACTACGGCGAGGAAGGGTTCGTGTTCCAGCAACTGGTGCCGGCCGCGAACGACTCGCATCCGATCATCGGCAGCTGGGTCATCGACGGCGTCTCGGCCGGCATCGGCATCCGCGAATCAGCGTCGCTCGTGACCGACAACATGAGCCGCTTCGTGCCGCACTTCTTCGCGTAGCGCGCCCAACGGCGCGACGGATCAGGGCTTGTTGCGATCCTCCGGCTTCTTGCGCTCTTCACGCTTGTGCTCCTCGCGGCCGCGCTCGCCGCGACGCTCCTGCTCGCGCTCGTGCCCAGACGGCGACACCGCGCGATGCGGGTCGGCAGGCCGAGGCGCCGCGTAGCGCGGCACAGCGTAGGGATGCACGTAGGTCTGGCGGTTGATGCGCGAACGGTCCCAGCGCGCGTTGTTGATGAACACCGCGCGGTTGCTCCAGGCGATGCGGTTGCCGCCCCAGCCCCAGGGGCTGAAGTAGACGCCGATCGGCACCGTGTAACCGTAGCGGATGGCAACGAGCGGACGGTAGCCCGGGCGCGGCCGCGCGAACACGATCAGCGGATCGTAGTACGGCACGACGACGTAGCCGGGCGCCGCGGGAAGGATCTCGACGTACGGGCCGGGGCTCACCGTGACCTGAGCGTTGCTGCGCAGGTAGCCATAGTCGCGCGCCTGCTGGCGCAGCCGCTGCGCCGCGTCGGTGACGTCCTGCGGCTGATCGAGGAAGGCGTTGCCGAGGCTCGTCGTCCACGGCATGTCGGCGGCCATCATGTTGAGCACCGACGGAAACGGCAGCAGCGCCTGCACGCTCGGATCGAACGGCAGATGATCGTCGGCGATCGCGCGCGCCAGCGGCTCGCCGCTCATGTAGTGGTGCTCGTCGGCCCAGCGCGACGCATCGGCCGTCTGCTCCGGAAACGTCGACGCCGCCAGGATCTGGGCGAGCAGGGGATCGGGATACAGGGCGATGCGCGACACGAGACGATCCAGCTCCGCGGGCGGATACTGGCCGGGCGCCTGCGCGGACGCGGACCCGGCACTGAGACAGATGATGGAGATAATCGCGGCCGCAACATGGCGCATGTGGGATACCTTTCGTAAGGGAGCCTCCATGATAAGCCACCGTGCCTTCGTCCTCGCGCTGATGCTGGCAGCGTCGGCGGTACTCCGCGCGCAGGACGCGCCGCCGCACGCGGCCGAGCACCACGAGTTCCTTATCGACAATTTCCGCACCGAGAGCGGCGTGACGCTGCCGAAGGCGCGCATCGTCTACGGGACCTACGGTCGTCTCAACGCCGCCCGCGACAATGTCATCCTGCTGCCGTCGCACTACATGGCGAACCACCACGGCTACGAGTGGCTGATTGGCGCGGATCGCGCGCTCGATCCGTCGAAGCTGTTCCTGGTCGCGACCGAATTGTTCGGCAACGGATTCTCGTCATCGCCCAGCAACACACCGGAGCCGTTCCACGGACCGCGTTTTCCGGTCATGACGATCCGCGACAACGTCGAAGCCGTCCGCCGCCTGCTGGCCGACGACCTCCAGGTGACGCACGTGCGCGCCATCATCGGCTTCTCGATGGGCGCGGAGCAGGCGTTCCAGTGGGCGGTCAGCCACCCCGCGTTCGCCGATCGGATTGTCGCGACGTCAGGAACGGCGAAGGCCTGGCCGCACGGGATCGTACGGCTCGAGGGGCAGATCTCCGCGCTGACGGCCGATCCCGCGTTCAACGGCGGCGACTACGCCGCACCACCGAGGCGGGGCATCGAAGCCTACGGGATGGTCTGGCTCGGGTGGCTCTACTCGCAGGAATGGTGGCGCCGCGAAATGTGGAAGACCACCAACCCCGATCGCACGCTCGAGCAGGAGATCGAGAATCGGCGCCGCACGTTCTTCCAGAACAACGACGCCAACGATCTGATCCTGCAGGCGCGCACCTGGCAGCGGCATGACGTCGGCACCACGCCGGCCTTCAACGGCGACGTCCAGCGCGCGCTGCGATCGATCACCGCGCCGCTGCTCTACATGCCGTCGGACACCGATCTGTACTTTCCGGTCAGCGACGCGCGGTTCGAGGCGCAATTCATCCCGCGCGTCTCGTTCGTGCCGATTCCGTCGCTCTGGGGACATCCGGCGGGCGCCGGCGGCAACCCCGACGATCGCGCGTTTCTCAACGAGAACATCGGCCGTTTCCTCTCGGGCCAGCCGCTCAGCACGGCGCAAAAGCCGTAGTTGACAACCGGGTCACAAGGACGAAAATTGGCGTATGCGTAACCGAACGTCTGGCTTCATCGTCTCGGTCGCGGTCGCGGCGGTCGCCATGGGCGTCACGGATGGCTCACTGGCCGCCCAGACGCCGGCGAAATCGGCGGCGAAGCCCGCGGCCGCGCGGCTCGCGAACATCAAACGCGCGCCCGACGGTCACCCGGATCTGACCGGCACCTACGACGTTGCGACGATGACGCCGGTCGAGCGCCCCAGCGGCGTGAAGAGCCTCACGCTGACGAAGGAAGAGGCGGCGGCGCTGGAGATGTACGAGGCCGAGCGCCAGAAGAAAAACGACGCCCCGCTCGAGGCCGATCGCCAGGCGCCGCCGGTCGGCGGTGAAACGACGACCGGCAAGTCGTATCTCGAATTCCTCGAGCGCGCCGGCGGCGGCGTGGTCGGCGGCTACAACAACTTCTGGCTCGCCGGCGGGACGCAGCTGATCGTTGTCGACGGCCAGAAGCGCAGTTCGCTCGTGATGGATCCGCCCGACGGCAGGATTCCGCCGATGAAGCCGGAAGCGCGTCAGCGCAACGCGCGGTTTGCTGCCGGCGGCGCGGTCGCGCCCGACGCCAGCGAGTCGGCGGCATCCGGACCTCCCGGCGCATTCGACGGCCCGGAACTGCGCCCGCTCGCCGAGCGCTGCCTGCTCGGGTTCGGCAACACGTCGGGACCGCCGACCCTGCCGAACTATTTCTACAACAACCTCAAACAGATCGTGCAGACCAGGGACACCGTCGTCCTGCTCAACGAAATGGTCCACGACGCGCGCGTCGTCCGCATGAACGCGGAGCACGCGCCGCCGACGATCCGCAAGTGGATGGGCGATTCGGTCGGCCGCTGGGACGGCGACACGCTGGTCGTCGATACGACGAACTTCACCACCAAGACCCGCTACAACGGCTCGAGCGAGAACCTGCACGTCGTCGAGCGCTTCACGAAGACCGACGCGAACACGATCCTCTACCGCTTCACCGTCGAGGATCCGACAACGTGGGACCGATCGTGGACCGGCGAGTATCCGTGGCGCGCGACCGACGAAAAGCTCTACGAGTACGCGTGCCACGAAGGCAACTACTCGCTCGGCGGCATGCTGCGCGGCGCGCGTCAGAAGGAAGCCGAAGACGCGGCCAAGAAAACGGGCAAGCAGTAACGCCGCTCCACCAGGGTCGGTTTACTCCGGATCCGCGTAATCCGCGTAATCCGCGTGCCGGCGGGCAAGAAAACCGTCAGCGCAGCGCGGCGCAGACGGCGTTGACGGCGCGTTCGAGTTGCGGCGCCGTGAACGGCTTGGAGAGCAGCGGCGCACCGGTGTCGCGGATCCGCTGCTGCGCTTCGGGCACCGCGGTATAGCCCGACATGAAGATCACCGGCAGACCGGGCCGGGCGTGGCGCGCGGCCTGGGCCAGGTCGATGCCATTCACCCCTGTCTTGAGCACGACGTCGGTGAGCAGCACGTCCGGCGCGCCGGGTCCCTGAATCAGCAGCAGCGCTTCGGTCGCCGCCTCGGCGACGAGCACGCGGTGTCCGAGGCTCTCGAGCTGACGCCGGACGATCGCGCGCACATCCGGTTCGTCCTCGACGACGAGAATCGTCCGCGGGATCGAGGAAGGGACGACGGGCGCGGCGCTGCCCGCCGCGGTCTGCGATTCGCGGCCGGCGAGCGGCAGGAACAGGCTGACCGTGGTGCCGCGGCCAGGCTGCGATGCAATCTTCACCGTCCCGCCCGATTGCTTCGCAAACCCGTACACCATGCTGAGGCCGAGGCCGGTGCCGCGGCCGCCGGCCTTGGTGGTGAAGAACGGCTCGAACACGCGCATCATGACGTCGGCCGCCATGCCGGAGCCGGTGTCCTCGAGCGCGATGAGCACGTAGAGGCCGGGCTCGAGATCGTCTTCGGTCTGCGGCCGTTCGGACACCTTGACCGTCGACGTGTGGATCGCCAGCGATCCGCCCTCGGGCATGGCGTCGCGGGCGTTCAGCGCGACGTTGAGCAGCGCCCCTTCGAGCGCCGCCGGATCCGCATACGCCATTCCCGCATCCGTGCTCGTCGACGTCGTCACGCGGATGGTGGCGCCGAGCGTGCGCCCGAGCAGACGCACGATGCCGGCAACCACGACGTTGACGTCGACCGCTTGCGGATTGAGCAGCCGCCGCCGTGAGAACGCGAGCAGGTGGCCGGTGAGATCCTTGCCGTGCAGCGTCGCGCGCAGCACCGCCTCGACGATCTCGTCGGTGTACGGATCCTTCGGCAGGTAGGCCTGCAGCAGCTCGATGTTGCCAAGGATGATCGCGAGGATGTTGTTGAAGTCGTGGGCGAGGCCGCCGGTCAGCTGGCCGACCGCTTCCATCTTCTGCGATCGAAACAACGCTTGCTGCGTCCGCTCGAGCGTCTCGTGCGCCTCGCGCAGCTCGGTGATGTCGTGCGAGATGCCGTAGACGCCGAGGCTGCGGCCGTCCTTGTCGCGGTAGACCCCTTTCGAGACCAGGTAGGTTTGCGGCTGGCCGTCCTGTCCGGTGGCGACCCCTTCGAACGCCTGCGGTTTGCCGGCGGCGAGCACCTGCCGGTCGGCTTCGACGAACGCGCGCGCGTCCGCTTCCGGATAAAGCTCGAAGTCGTTCTTGCCGACGATGTCGGCCGGCGACCGGCCGATGAAGCGGGCGAACGCGGCGTTGACGAGAACGTAGCGGCCATCGAGATCCTTGACGAAGATCGCGTCAGGCGTCGCTTCGATCACCGCCTGCAGGATATCGAAGGAATTCGGGATCGCCATGGCGGGCTCATTGTGCCACTTTTCCCTTACACTCGACCCTATATGGCGACCGTTGCGCTGCTGCTCGTCTCCAATATGTTCATGACGTTTGCGTGGTACGGCCACCTCAAACACCGGTCGGCGCCGCTCGCGGCGGCGATCCTCGTCAGCTGGCTGATCGCGCTCGGCGAGTATTGCTTCCAGGTGCCGGCCAACCGCATCGGCTACGGCCAGTTCACGCTGTATCAGCTCAAGATCATCCAGGAAGCGATCACGCTCGTCGTGTTCACCGGATTCGCATATCTCTACATGGGCGAGGCGCTGCGCTGGAACAACGCGGCCTCTCTCGTCTGCCTGATGGGCGCGGTGGCGTTCGCGTTCTGGCACGCATGACGCCGGACCCGGTCGCCGACGTCATGGTCTACCACGTCGCGATGGTCGACGCGCTCAGCGGAGTGTCGATCGGCGATCGCTGGACGGTGTGGGTCGGGATGGAGAGTGAAGGATCGTTCGACAACGAAGCGGAGGCCGTGGCGGCGGCGCTGGTGCTCGCCGACGACCATCAACGCCCCGCGTGGCTCGTCAACGAAGGCGGCGAGACGACGCGGTTATGACGCCGACGCGTCGTCAGGCGAGGACGCCGGCGGTACCTGCGTCTTGCGGTGACGCGCCAGTCCGCCTTTGCGGCCGGCAGCCTGGGCTTCTTCGCGCGTCCACTCGTGCGCGGCGCCCTTCAGGTGTGCCGCCTTGCCGCCCTTGCTCGCAATCTCACGCTGGCGGTTGCGTTCCATCGACGCGAAGCCGCGATCTTCCGTAGCCATTGGGGAGCCTCCGCACCGGACCGGTGCAACGACGGCTCCAGTCGAATCGCGGCGAAACACGCCACAAGCAATCAGCGAGGCTCGCGGCTCTCACGCCGCTGTCACAATTCGCCGTGTAAAAGCTCCACCATGCACGGCCGTCGGCCGCGCCGGCGGTGATGTCTCAGCGCGCTGTGCGAGATCGTCAAGCAGCGGCTCGAGGCGGCGGACGGCGGCGCGGATCGGACCGTCGCGGTTGCCGTCGCGCGCATCGGCTCATGACCGCAGCTTGCCGATCCGCCCCTTGATGGTCGACGCCAGCGCCTTGAGCCGCATCTGATCGCGCCCGGTCGCGGCGGCCGCGTCGGCGTCGAGCTGCGCGACGGCGGCGTCGAGCTGCTCCAGCACCGCGGCGGCGCCGCGCTCCTTGCCGGTGCGGATGCTGTCGGCGCGATCGATCGCGAGCTTGACGCTGCGCGCGTGCTCAGGCTGGATCCCCTTGCTGCGCGTCAGCTGATCGAGATAGGCGCGCGCGACCGGCATCGCCGCCGGCCACACGATCTTCTGCTGTTCCTGGGTATTGAGCTCCTCGCTGCGGATCATCAGCGCCGCGTCGAGCTCGTTCTGCGTCAGGTATTCGCTCGGCGTCAGGTTGAAGATGTCGATGCCGCGCGCGATCTCGGAGCCGTAGATGTTGCCGTTGTACCAATAGGCGGACCAGAAGCCGCCGAGCATCAGCGTCTTGGCGTCGATCGGGCCGCGATCGAAGAACGCGATCTCGACCGGGTTCGCCGAATCGGTGAAGTCGAACACCGACACGCCGCCCTGATACCACGCCTGCACCATGATGTCGCGCCCGGGCACCGGGACCAGTGAGCCGTTGTGCGCGACGCAGTTTTCCTGATCGGTCTGCGGCGCCGGCATCTTGTAATAGCCCTTGAACACCAGCTTGCGATCGACGATGTCGAAGATCGCGTCGGCGCCCCAGTTGGGCAGATCGGTCGCGCGGCAGCGCGGCCGGGAGCCGCCGCCCCACTCGTCGGTGAAGATCACCTTGCTGCCATCGTTGTTGAAGGTCGCCGAGTGCCAGTAGGCGAAGTTCTTGTCCGAGGCGACGTCGAGCCGCTTCGGGTTTTTCGGATCGCTGATGTCCAGCAGCAGTCCGTTGCCCGAGCAGGCGCCCGCCGCCAAGCCGACCTCCGGAAACACCGTGATGTCGTGGCACTGGTTGGTCTCGCTCATCTTCTGCGTGCCGGGGCCGCTGTCGCCGCCCTTGTTCAGACCGGCGATCTTGCCGGTGGCCATGTCGGCGAAGATGCGCGGCCGGCCGATGATCTTCGCGTTCTGCGGCGCGGCGACCGGCACCTGGATGACGTCGATGCTGAAGAGCGCCGTGTTCGGATCGTCGTCCGGCTTCAGGCCGGAACAGCCCGCGAGCTCCTCGCCTGGACGGACGCCGCTCGTGCCGGAGCCGTAGACGTACAGGTTGCCCTTGTCGTTCGGATCGCTGACGAGCGTGTGGGTGTGGGATCCACGGCAGGTCTGGATCGCCGCGACCTGCTTCGGCTTGTTGAGATCGCTGATGTCGAAGATGCGCACGCCGCGGAAGCGCTCGGCGCTCACCGGCGTCGACACCCCCTGCACGCCGCAATCGAGGCGGCCGCGCGTCTGCTCGACCGACATGAACAGGAGGTTGCCGTGGACCGAGACGTCCCCCTGGCCGCCGGGACAGACGACCGAGGCGCTCAGCTTCGGCTTGCTCGGCCGCTCGATGTCGTACGTGGTGAAGCCGTGAAAGCTGCCCATGAACACGTGGTTGCCGCTGAACGCCAGATCCGAGTTGGCGAAGCCGAGCATGTTCGACTGCGCGACCGCGGCGGGTGAGGTCGGATCGGGCCGCGGCTCGGCCGGCAGATTCGGATCGCGCTCCGCCGGAATCGGCGTGCCCGCGGGATTGGCCGGATCGAAAAAGCCTTCCGGCTTCGGCAGGCTCGAGATCCGTTTCATGTTGCGCGCCGCCTCGCCGGCGTCGCGCAGGCCGGCCTTCAGCCCGATCCGCGGATCGTTCGGATCGGCGGGGCGCTGCTGCGCGCCTCCCTCGAGGGCGGCGGCCAGCATCACGGCCGAGAGACACAGTGCGAATGCGGCGGCGGATTTCATTTCTGCAGCTCCTTGAGCATCGAGCCCATGCGATCGATTTCCATACGTTGATCCGCGTCCACGTCGGACGCGTACGAAAAGATTTCCGGCGTCTGGCCGGCGCCGTCGGTGGCGAACAGCTCGTGCACCATCGTGATGGCGCCGCTGTGGTGCTTGATCATCCCCTCGAGGAAGAGCCGGTCGAACTCGGCGCCTGTGGCGGCGGCGAGGCGCGCCATCTCCTCGGCGGTGAGCATCCCGGGCATCAGCGTCGCGCCCATCATGTGGTGCGCGCGCGGATCGGGGATCGGCTGGCCGCGC
Source organism: Acidobacteriota bacterium (assembly GCA_025463215.1). Taxonomy (GTDB): domain Bacteria; phylum Acidobacteriota; class Vicinamibacteria; order Vicinamibacterales; family CAVVIG01; genus CAVQFC01. The sequence goes on from JAOBWF010000060.1 coordinate 8,500, forward strand.
GCCTGCAGCCACTCCCGCATCATCTCCATCTCGTCCTTCTGCGACACGTCGATCCGCATCGCCAGCTTGCGCACTTCGTCAGACGCGGTGCGGCCCGGCACGAGCGCGACCATCTCGACCGCCTGGGCGTGGTGGCCGATCATCCCCTGCATGAACTTGATATCGCCGCCGGTGTATTGCACCTTCGACAGGTCGCTCGCCTGCGCCGGGGCGATGACCTGGCTCGGTTGTCCGGGCGCGCCCGGCTGGACGATCGGCGCCCTCGCGGCGGTGGGCGGCGCGAGCGCGGCGGAACGGCACGCGCCAGCCGCGGTGCCAGCCAGCAGAACGAAGGCGATCGGATATCTCACTCGCCATAGGATACACATCTCTCGCGACAGATAACCGTTCAGCGAAGGCTTACGAAAACTTTCGGTGAGACGCTCACCTCCGGCGTCGGCGCGCGTCTCTTGACGTATCCGCGGATGATCGTCCGGGCGCGGTTTTGTGCTCGATAATCGGCACCCACGATGCGAGGCGACAGCCGTCACCGCACCATGGTGTCGAGCAGGTGCTGCAGCGTTTTCTCGGGATCGTCGGTGCGGCCGGTGTGAACCGGCGACATCTGGATGATCGTGCTGCGCGGCGACACCAGCCAATGGAACCGGTTGCGCTGCGGCAGCGCACCGATCTCGCCGGCCTCGGCAGCGCCCCGGCAGACGCGCGGGATGACCTCGAGGTGCGCCCGAGCGGCGTCGAGATCGAGCGACGGATCGAGCGCGAGCAGCCGCGCCGCGTCCAGCTCGATCCGGGCGTCGAGGAAATCGGCGGACGGGCACGACAGGATGACGCCGACGTTGATCAGCTCGCCGCGCTCGACGCGCGGCACCACCCGGATTACGGCGTAGTCGTAGGTGTGCTCACCGGACACGAACGGCCTCCTCGACGAACGCCCGCGGCGCCGCCAGCCGATCGACCAGATACCGGCCGTAGGCCGCGCGCTGTGCGGGGCCCTGTTCGAGCCAGCTCTCGGGAATCCGCGCGACGATCGCGTCGATGACGGCCGGCGTCAGCCTCGCCGCCATCTCCATGTCGACGGCGGCGAGCAGTCCGGCGCGCCGCAGCAGCACGTTCTCCTTGATCAGCGGAAACGGCGTCCGCGACCTGGCGCGATCGGTCATCCAGCCTTCGGCGTGGTGAAAGTACAGCGTCGCGCCGTGGTCGATCAGCCAGAGCCGCTTGTGCCACATCAGCATGTTGGTATTGCGCACCGTGCGATCGACGTTGGTGACGTAGGCGTCGAACCAGACGATGCGCGAGGCGAGATCGGAGGAGACCTGCTCGACGACCGGATCGAACATGACGGATGAGGGCAGATAGTCGAGCCCGAGGTTGAGGCCGGCGCTGTCGCGGATCAACGCGAAGATCTCCGGGTCGGGCTCGGTCCGCGCCAGATCGGGATCGAGCTCGGCGAACACCAGCTCCGGCACCGGCAACCCGAGCGCCCGCGCGATCTCGCCGGATACGAGCTCCGCAATCAAGGCCTTCGGCCCCTGGCCGGCGCCGCGGAACTTCAGCACGTACAATCCTTCGTCATCGGCCTCGACGATCGCGGGCAGCGATCCGCCTTCCCGCAGCGGCGTGACATAGCGCGTGACCCGGACCGTTCTCACGACCGCCTAGGATAACTTACGATGAGCGCATGCCGCGTCCGCTGACCCGCCACGACTACCGCACCCTGGCGCTTGCCGCCCTCGGCGGCGCGCTCGAGTTCTACGACTTCGTCATCTACGTCTTTCTCGCGCCGGTGATCGGCCGCCTGTTCTTCCCGGCCGACATGCCGGACTGGCTGCGGCTGCTGCAGACGTTCGGGATTTTCTCGGCCGGCTATCTGGCGCGGCCGCTCGGCGGCATCGTCATCGCGCACTTCGGCGATCTCCTCGGCCGCAAGCGGATGTTCACCCTCAGCATCTTCCTGATGGCGGCGCCGACGCTCGCGATCGGCCTGCTGCCCACCTACGCGAGCGTCGGCATCGTCGCGCCGCTGCTGCTGCTCCTGATGCGCATCCTCCAGGGAGTAGCGATCGGCGGCGAAGTGCCCGGCGCCTGGGTGTTCGTCGCCGAGCACGTGCCCGAGCAGCGGTTCGGCCTCGGCATCGGCACCCTGACGGCGGGATTGACCACCGGGATCCTGCTCGGATCGCTGATGGCGGGCGCGATCGACACGGTCTACGGTCCCGCCGCGGTCGCGGCGTTCGCCTGGCGCATTCCGTTCGTCGCCGGCGGCGCGTTCGGGTTCGTCTCGGTCTATCTGCGCCGCTTCCTTGCCGAGACGCCGGTATTCCAGGAGATGCAGACGCGGCGCTCACTCGCGCGCGAGGTGCCGATCAAGACCGTCCTCAGGGACCATCGCCGCGAGACGCTGCTCGCGCTCGGCCTCACCTGGGTCCTCACCGCCGGCATCGTCGTCGTCATCCTGTTTACGCCGGCATATCTGCAGCAGGTGTTTCACGTACCCGCGGTGTCCGCGTTGCGCGCCAACACCTTCGCGACGATGACCTTCATCGCGGGGTGCCTGGTGTTCGGATGGGCGAGCGACCGCATCGGCACGCGCACGGCGATGGTGAGCGGGTTCACCGGCCTGCTGGCGAGCAGCTATCTGTTTTATTCGGGGCTGCCCGGCGCGCCGATCTGGCTGAACCTGACGTACGCGCTCACCGGCTTCTTCGTCGGCGCGGTGACGCTGGTGCCGATCGCCGCCGTGCGATCGTTCCCCGCGCCTGTCCGCTTCTCGGGCCTGTCGTTCGCCTACAACGTGTCGTACGCGGTCTTCGGCGGCTTGACGCCGGTGGTGCTGTCGCTGTGGGTGCGCACCGATCCGATGGCGCCGGCGTATTACGTCGGCGGTCTCTGTCTCCTTGGAATCGCGCTGGCGTTCGCGCCGAATTCTGCGACACTCTAGCGGTGTTTCGCACGCTGACCGCGCGCAAGGAATGGACGTTCTTCAGCGTCCTGCCGAAGGCCGACCGCGCCATGGCCGTGGGCTGGTGGATTGCGCTGATCCTCCGCGGGGTGCTGCCGGCGGTGTTTGCGATCGCCACCGGGATACTGGTCGGGGCGGCCCAGCGCGGCAGCAGCCTCACCGCACCGCTGACGTTGGTGGGCATCGTGTTCATCCTGATGCAGATCCTGACGCCGGTCCACCAGGCGGTCAGCGCCAACCTCGGCGACCGCACCGCGGCGTGGCTCTACGACCGCCTGACGGACGCGTGCATCCGGCCGCCGGGGATGGCACATCTCGAGGATCCGTCGCTGACGAGCGATCTCACCGTCGCGCGCGATTTCGATCTCGGCATGACCGGGCCCCCGCTGGCATTCTCGATGGACTTCATCGCCGGCGGCATGGTCGAGATGATCGGCGGGGTGGCGCGGCCGCGGCGCTGCTGGCCGCGTATGCGTGGTGGGCGCCGCTGCTTCTCGCCGGCGCGTGGCTCTCGACCCAGTGGCTGCTGCGCGAGAGCGGCATCTGGCACGACCGCAACACGCCTGAGGTGCGCGCGGCGCAGCGCGACGCCGACTACACGTATCGCCTGGCCGTCGATCCGGCGCCGGCCAAGGAGCTCCGGATGTTCGGCCTCGCCGGCTGGACGATCGCACGCTTCGTCGAGCGCCGCACACACCTGCACGCGCTGCAGTACGAGGCGACGCGCCTGCGCGAGAAGCCGATGGTGTGGAGCGTGCTCGTCGTGCTCGGTGCGAACGTGGTGGTGTTCTGGTCGCTGGCGTCGGCGGTGAGCGGCGGGCGGCTCTCGCTCGGCGAGGTGGTGGTCTTTGCGCAGGCCGCGGTCGGCGTCTCGCTGCTGGCATTCGGCGGCTTCTCGTGGGCGCTCGACGGCGCGGCGGCCCCCGTCGCCGCGGTCATGCGGCTCGAGGCGGCGATGGCGTCGGCGGGAGCGCTCGCATCGGGCCGCCGGCAGGCGCAGTTCCTGCCTGCCCGCGAGATTCGCTTTCGTGACGTGACCTTCGCTTACGGCGCGGCATCGCCAGTGCTCGAGCACTTCGATCTGACGATTCCGGCCGGGTCGTCGATCGCGATCGTCGGCCAGAACGGCGCCGGCAAAACGACGCTCGCCAAGCTGCTGTGCCGGTTGTACGACCCGCAGGCGGGGGCGATCGAAGTCGACGGCATCGACCTGCGCGAGATCGATGTCGCATCGTGGCGCGCGCGTGTCACCGCGGTATTTCAGGACTTCATCCGCCTCGAACTGCCGCTGCGCGACAACGTCGCGCCATCGGGCGCGGCCGACGAAGCGATCGTCGCCGCGCTGGCGTCAGCGGGCGCTTCGTCCCTCGCCGGTCTCGACACGATCCTCGCCCGCGGCTACACCGGCGGCATCGACCTGTCCGGTGGACAGTGGCAGCGCGTCGCGCTCGCCCGCGCCCTGTGCGCGGTCCGAGTCGGCGCCGGCGTCGTCCTGCTCGACGAGCCGACCGCGCAGCTCGACGTTCGCGGCGAAGCCGAGATCTTCGAGCGCATCCTCGCGGCGACGCGGCACGCGACCACCATCCTGATCTCGCACCGGTTCTCGACCGTACGGCAGGCGGATCGCATCTGCGTCCTCGAGCACGGACGCGTGGTGGAGCTCGGCACGCATGACGAATTGATGGCGCTCGGCGGCCGCTATCAGACGATGTTCGATCTGCAGGCGCAGCGGTTCAACGCGCCCGAGGACGAGGAGGGCAAGCAGTATGACGTCCTCGCCTGACGCGCGGCACGACGATCTGCCGCCGGCGCTGTCGTCGATGTGGCGGCTGTGCAGGCTGGGCTACCAGCACGAGCCGGCATTGATGCTGATCGCGTTCCTGCTGGCGCTGTTGTCGGCGCTGCCGGACGCGCTGCTGGCGGTGTGGCTCAAGCTGCTCGGCGACGGCGTTCTCGGCCATCGGCCCCGCCTGGTCCTCGCCGCCGCGATCGGTCTCGGGGTGTCCGCCACCGCGACCTGGTTCCTGCGCACCGTGAGCGCGCGCGTCCAGCGGCGGTTCCGCGACAAGGTGACGATCGCGCTGGAGTCGCACGTCGCCCGGCTGCTGGCGTCGATCGCCACGATCGCGCACCACGAACGGCCCGATTATCTCGACCGCCTGTCGGTGCTGCGCGATCAGATCTTCATGCTCGATCACATGTACATGTCGGTGTTCTCGACCGCCGGATGGATCCTGCGGCTGGGCGTCACCGTCGTCCTGCTCGCCTCGATTCATCCGGCGCTGGTGCTGCTCGCCGCGTTCGCCTTGCCGACCGTCGTAACGTCGACGTGGCGGCCCGGTGTCGAGCGGATCGCGCAAGAGAAAGGCGCGCAATCCGCGCGTCTCGCGCGTCACCTGTTCACGATGGCGACGACCGCGCCGCCGGGAAAAGAAGTGCGCGTGCTCGGCGTCGGCAGCCGGCTGATGACGCAGCGGCGCGAGGCGTGGGAGCGCTGGTACCTTCCGGTGGCCGCCGCGCGCTGGGGCTCGGCGATCTGGCACACGCTGGCCTGGGCGGTCTTCGGCGCCGCGTATGTCGGTGCGGTGGTGTTCGTGTCGGCGCGGGCCGGCTCGTCGCCCGGCGACGTCCTGCTGGTGCTCGCCGCCGGCTCGCGGCTCTCGGCGTACATCGGCGCGACGGTCGGCGAGATCGGATTCCTGCGCGGCGTCTGGATGGACGGCGCCCGGCGCCTGGCCTGGCTCGAGGACTACGCCGCGTCGCTATCGGCGAACGCCGATCAACCCGTGCCGGATCGAGTGCACGAAGGCATTCGGCTCGATCACGTGTCGTTCACCTACCCCGGGACGTCGCGGCTCGTCCTCGACGATGTGTCGCTGGCGCTCCCGGCGGGAGCGGTCGTCGCGATCGTCGGAGAGAACGGCGCCGGCAAGACGACCCTGGTCAAGCTGCTGGCGAGGATGTACGAGCCCTCATCCGGGTCGATCCTGGTCGACCAGACGCCGCTGGCGCGGATGCCCGCGGATGCATGGCGCGCCCGTCTTGCGGGCGCGTTCCAGGATTTTTTCCGCTTCGAGTTCCGGGCGCGCCACAGCGTCGGTCTGGGCGACGTGGCCCGGATGGACGATGAGCGCGCGGTGTTGCAGGCGATCGAACGGGCCGGCGCGACGGATGTCGTCGCGAAGCTGCCCTCAGGACTGGAGACACAGCTCGGGCCGACCTGGCCCGGCGGCGTCGATCTGTCGTTCGGGCAATGGCAGAAGCTGGCGCTGGCGCGCGGCTTCATGCGCGATCGTCCGCTGCTGCTGATTCTCGACGAACCGACCGCGGCCCTCGACGCGGAAACCGAGCACGCGCTGTTCGAGCGCTATGCGGAGGCGGCGCGGCACGAGAGCGGTGACGGCCGCATCACGATCCTCGTGTCGCACCGCTTCTCCACGGTACGGATGGCGGGCCTGATCATCGTGCTCGACGGCGCCAGGCTCGTCGAAGCCGGCACGCACGACGAGCTGATGGCGGAGGGCGGCCAGTACTCGCAGCTGTACGGCATCCAGGCGGCCGCGTACCGGTAACTACCGCTTTTCTCCCTGCAGCGACGCCTTCACCTGCGACACCTCGGCGCGGATCTCGTCCAGCAGGCCGCGATCGATCGTCACTTCGGTGCCTTTGCGGTCGACCACCTTGTCCAGCACCTTCTGAATGCGGTCGAGCAGCAGGATCGACGTGCCGTGGTCGGTGTCGGCGATCGACGTCGTCGCGGCGGACCCCATCTGTCCACCGGCACCTTGTGTCGTCGTTTGACCGGTCCCGGCCGTACCGGGCGACGCCGGCTGTCCGGCCGGCGCCTGTGTCGGCGCCGTGCTCGGCGTCTGCGTCCCCGGCGCGGTCGCCTGCGGCGTCGATTGCACGTTCGATTGCGGCGACGCGGGAGGCGCGGCTGTCGTTTGCGTCCGCGTGTAGGCCGGCGCGCCGGTAAATACGGCCACGACTGCCGCCGCTGATATCCATCCGTTCATCTTCATGGGTGTGTCCTCAACTGCTCAGCACGGTGCGACCTTTGGGATCGAAGGGAGCAAACAGAATGCCGGGCGACATCCGACATCCAAGAATCAGGATGGCGGCCAGTGTGCGGACAAAAATTCCAGCGCCCATTGGACAAAAGTGGCGACTCTCCTGCACTCCCCGAACGGCGGAGGTGTTTGTTGAATCTACTGAACCATACATTTGCCGTCCTGGGTTTCACGTGTCTGCTGGCGAGCGCAGCCGTCCCTGCCGCGGCGCAGACACCGCCAATGCCGGCGACCGATGTCTCGCTGGGGTATCAAACGTTGCACATTCCCGGGCAGAACTATCCCCTCGGTGTCTTCGTCGGCGCATCGCACCGCATCACCGATGTGGTGCGGATCGTTGGTGAAGCTGGCCTGTCGATCGACCAGCAGTCCGGATCCAACCTCAACGGAACGCTGACGTTCTATCAATACGGCATCGGCCCTCGCGTCCAGATCGCCGCAGGCCGGGTGATTCCGTACGCCCAGTTCCTGTTCGGCGGCGTCCACTCGCGCGCGGATTTGACGACGACGGCCGGTGCGCCATTCACCGCGTCGAGCAACGGATGGCTGCTGCAGCCCGGCGCCGGCGTGATCGTGCCGCTGACCCGCACCTTCGCGCTTCAGGGCGGCGTCAACTACCGGCGCGTCATCTTTACCGGCAGCAACGACAACGAAACCAGCGTCGTCGCCGGCGTGCGGATCGCATTTCGCTGAGCTCGTGAGGCGGCGCGGGGCCGGCCCGCGCCTCTCATCGCCCGTGGCACCCCGGTTGCTCGATCTGCCACGATGGCGGCCACGAATTCTCAACTGAAGCGGACGATGAAGAAGGTTTTCGGCCTCGACCAGTTCCGGCCGGGACAGGAGGATGTCATCCGCTCCGTGCTCGCGCGCCGAGACACGCTCGCGATCATGCCGACCGGCAGCGGCAAGTCGCTGTGCTATCAGCTGCCCGGGCTGCACCTGCGCGGCACCACGGTCGTGGTTTCGCCGCTGATCTCGCTGATGAAGGATCAGACCGACAAGCTGACCGGCTGCGGCATCGACACCTCGCAGGTCAACAGCGCGCTGTCGACGAGCGAGGCCGGCGCGTCGATGGATCAAATCCGAAAACAGCGCGCCGAGTTCGTGCTCACCACGCCCGAGCGCCTCACCGATGCGTCGTTCCTCGAGACCCTGGCCGGCAACACGATCGACTTCATCGTCGTCGACGAAGCCCACTGTGTCTCACAGTGGGGCCACGATTTCCGGCCGGCGTTCGCCGAGCTGAAACACGCGATCGCCGCGCTCGGCCAGCCGCCGGTCCTGGCGCTCACGGCCACCGCCACTCCCCAGGTGATCACCGACATCGTCGACACGCTGGGGCTCCGCGATCCGGAGATCGTCAACACCGGCGTCTTTCGCGACAACCTCTCGCTCGAAGTCCGGCAGACGGCGAGCGACGGTGCGAAGCGTCTGCAGCTCGCGGAACTGGTGCGCGACATCGATGGCGCCGGTATCGTCTACGCCGCCAGCATCAAACAGGTCGAGGCGATCCACACCGAGCTGACCGCGATCGGCATTGCGGCGGGGAAATATCACGGCCGCCTGGGGCCGCGGCAGCGGCGCGAGAATCAGGAGCGCTTCATGGCCGGCGACATCAAGACGATGGTCGCGACCAATGCGTTCGGGATGGGCATCGACAAGCCGGATATCCGCTTCGTGATCCACTACAGCATTCCGGGATCGCTCGAGGCCTACTACCAGGAGGCGGGGCGCGCCGGCCGCGATGGCGCGCCGGCGCGATGCATTCTTCTCTATCAGGCAGCCGACCGCCGGATTCACCGCTACTTCATCGCCGGCCGGTATCGCGGCGTGAAAACGCGCCTGGCGCGCAAGGGCATCGACGCCGATCGACTGGAGCGGGAGCTGGCGCGCTATGAAGAACGGCGCCGCCACGACGAGCTCAAGCTCGAACAGATGATCCTGTACGGCCAGTCGATGACGTGCCGCTGGAGAGCCCTGCTCGAGTACTTCGACGAGGGCGCCGCCGATCCGGCATTCTCCTGCGGCGCGTGCGACGTCTGCGCCGTGCCGCAGACCCATGTCGCTTGAGCGGCGCTAGAACCAGCCGTCGCTGCGGTGCTGAAACGTGCCGGTCCAGGACCGTGCAAATGTCGCCGACGTGTCGTTCCAGCTGTACCGCTCGACGATGATTCGCGGCCGCTCGAGCCGCAGCACGTTGAACGTATTGGCTTCCCCGCGCTCGCGCGTCGACAGCGTCCCGGCCTGCACCACCAGCGCGGAGTGACCCGCGATCTGATAGCGCTCGGCGCTGTGTCCGACGTGGCTGACGTGCAGGTGACCGGCGAGAAAGACGTCCGCGCCGGCAGCGGCCAGCTGCTGCATCGCCATGTTCGATCGACCAATGAGATGCTCGTCGCCGTGGCCCGCCGGCAGGTCGAAGGGATGGTGCGTGACGACGATCTTCACCGCGTCGGGCGGCGCTGCGCGCAGCCGGGCGGAGGCCCGCGCGACCTGCGTGTCATTCAGCCGGCCGCCGCCGTGAAACGGCAGCGACCGCGCGCTGTTCATCCCGACCGCGATCATTTCGCCATCGTCGTGAACCGGCTCCAGGTCGGAGGTGATGTAGCGACGATAACTGCGCAGCGGATCCAGGAACCGCACCGGCAGGTTGTAGAGCGGCACGTCGTGGTTGCCGGGCACGACGAGGTGAGGAAACGCGAGCTGGGCGATGAAGGCGCGTGCCTGCTCGTACTGGCGCCGGCGGGCGCGCTGCGTGAGGTCTCCCGAGATCGCGACGAGATCCGGGATCAGGCTGCGGACCGTCGACAGCAGCGGTGCGACAACGCGCGCATCGACGCGGCCGAAATGAATGTCCGAGAGATGCACGATGGTCCGCATCGGTTCAGGCCTGCGGCACCACGACGCGCAGCGCTCCGGCGCGCGCCCGATAGTGCAGCGGTGTAGTCATGCGGCGGACCTCGCCGTCGACGGCGACGCGCCGGCGCTTCCGGCGCGACGTGCCGATCCACAGCTCCGAGGCGGGCACGATCTCGAAGTCCCCCGACCGCCTGGCCCGGCCGACCAGCGCCTTCGCGAGCAGCAGCGGCAGCTGATAGGCGTGCAGCCGCGGCGCCAGATAGACGAACAGCGCGCCCTCGTCCAGCCGCGTGCGCTTGCCCATCCGGATGCCGTCAATTTCGTACTCGTTGTTGCCGACGAACACGAAGGGCGTTCGCCAGCTGCGGCGGTGTCCGTCGACGTCGATGCTCACCGTGACCCCGCGGTAACGCCACAGCACACGAATCGTGGCGAGCGCCATCGCCGGCCACTTCGCGTGCCCCTGGCCGCGCAGCGCCTCGCGCGCGTCGACGATGCTCGGGTAGATGCCGATCGAGGAGTTGTTGACGAAGACCGAGTCGTTGACCTGACCGACGTCCACCGCGCGGATGTGGCCGGCGGCGATCACCGCGACCGCTCCCTCGAGATCGAGCGGAATCTGGAGGTCCTTGGCAAAGTGATTCAGCGTGCCGAGCGGAAGCACACCCAGGGCCGCGGCGGAGTCGACCAGCGCGGCGGCGACGCTGCTGACCGTGCCATCGCCGCCGGCGGCAACGACAATCGCCGCGTGCCGGCTGGCGTCACGCGCGGCGGGCCCCGGGTCGTCGCCATCGCGAAGCACGATGATCTCCACGGCGTGACCCGCGGCTCGGAAGAGCGCCGCAAGCTCGGTCTCGATTTGTGCGTGACCGGCGGCAGCGCCGGCGCGGGCGTTCACGATGATGGCGATGGACGCCGGCGGGGACATGACCGCCCCAATCGTACTGGCGCGATCGGGCGGCACACTCACGGTTCAGGCAGCGCGGACTCTGGAAGGGATTCGGAGAGGTAGGGATTCGAACCCTAGATAGCCTTACGACTATAACGGTTTTCGAGACCGCCGCTTTCGACCACTCAGCCACCTCTCCCGTATTCGGGAACCCCCGATTCTAACATGGCAGTGAAGGGGACGTCCCGCCGGCTCGCGGTCGACGCATCAGGATGATGCACGCGAGCTGCGACGTTCCCTGAAGAACGTCTGCATCAGCTCGCGGCAGGCCGCCTCGCGAACGTCGCCCACGACTTCGATCCGGTGGTTGAGACCCGGCAGCTCGGCGCCGCGGACCGCCGAGATCAACGACCCGGTCTTGGGCTCCGCCGCGCCATACACCAGCGTCCCGATGCGCGCGTGCACCAGTGCGCCGACGCACATCAGACAGGGCTCAATGGTCACGCACAGGATCGCGCCGGTCAGCCGGTAGTTGGCGACGTGGCGCGCGGCATCACGGATCGCGACGATCTCGGCATGCGCGGTCGGATCACCCGATGAAATCGGCTGATTGAAGCCGCGGCCGACAATCGTGCCGGCGAGCACGACGACGGCGCCGATCGGTACTTCTCCCGCGTCGCGGGCGAGCCGCGCCGCGTCCAACGCGGCATCCATCCAGTCGTCGTACATGAAGTCCGCATAATATCAGGGCATGCTGGCCGTTCTCCTCGCGGTGGTCACGACGGTCGCGGCCGAAAATCAGCGTCCGGGATCGCCCGGGTGGGACATCACCACCCCCGCATTCCATCGGGAGATCGAAGGCTACGCATCGCGGACGAGCGTCAACGGCGGCGATCCGATCGACCTGTTCGTCAACACACGCGAGCCCCGCTACACCGTCGACGTCTTTCGCATGGGCTGGTACGGCGGCATCGGCGCGCGCCGCGTCGCCGGCCCGATCGATCGCGAAGGCACCGCCCAGGAGGTCCCGGCGCCCGATCCGGTGACCGGCCTGGTGGCATGCGCCTGGCGCGACCCGCTGCGGCTCGCGACGCGCGACGCCGCCGGCGCGTGGCCGAGCGGCATCTATCTCGCCCGCTTGACCGCCCTCAGCCGCGCGCAGTCGTTCATCGTGTTCGTCGTGCGCGACGATGCCCGCGCCTCCGCGCTGCTGTTTCAGTCGAGCGTGACGACGTTCGCCGCGTACAACAACTGGGGCGGCAAGTCGCTGTATGCGTTCAACAGCGGCAACGCACCGGCGCGAAAGGTCTCGTTCGATCGGCCGTACGCCGCGAACCCGTACGGCGTGCGGCTCGACGGCGCCGGCGATTTCCTGCGCCGCTGGGAATACAACGCCGTCCGCTTCCTGGAGCGCGAGGGCTACGACGTGAGTTACGCGACCGACGTCGACACCCACGAGCGCCCGATCGCCGAGTCCGGCGCACCGTCCGGGCACCGCGTGTTCCTGTCGGTCGGCCACGACGAGTACTGGTCGGCGCCGATGCGCGCGCACGTCGAGGCGGCGCGCGATCGCGGCGTCCACCTCGCGTTTCTCGGCGCCGATGCCTGCTACTGGCAGATTCGGTTCGAGCCGGGCGCGGGCGGCGACGCCGACCGCACCATCGTCGGCTACAAGGAAGCGGCGGGCGATCTCGATCCGCTCGCGCTCGACGGCCGGCCGGACAACGATCATCTGATCACCGGACGCTGGCGCGACCGGCCGGTGGGGCGCCCCGAGGAGCGGCTCGTCGGCGTGATGTACGCCGCCGATCCGGTCGATGCCGACATCGTCGTGACCGAGGCGGACCATTGGGCGTTCGCTGGTACGGGGCTCCGGCGCGGCGACGCGCTGCGCGGCCTGCTCGGCTACGAAGTCGACGCGATGTCCGGCGGCGGCCGGGCCGGGCTCACCCGGCTGGCGCACTCGCCGTTCCACGACGAGGGGGCGCACGGCGCGATCCGGTATGCGGACATGACGCTGTACGAGTCGGGCAGCGGCGCGCTCGTCTTCGCGACGGGATCGATTCAGTGGAGCTGGGGCCTCGACGACTTCAACGCGCCGGCATGGCACAGCGCGCGGGTCAGCGAGGCGGCGCGGCGCATCACACGCAACGTGATCGATCGCATGCTGCGGACGCCGACGCATCCGCGCCCCGCGCCGCGCTGGCTGCCGAGTCCGATCGTGCTGCTGGCGTCGGCGATCGCGCTCGCGTTCGTGGCACGGGCGTGGATTCGGCGTAGGATGGGGGGCCATGCTCCCTGATCTTCGCCAGCGCCCCGATCGGCGGCGCCGCGGGCGCGGCGGCCGCCGCCCAGACGACAAGGGGGACTTCGCGCCGCTGGTCCTCGTCGCGGACGAGGATGCCGCGAGCGGCGATATGTGCGAAGCGCTGCTCGCGACGCTGCGCTTCGCGGTGGCGCGCGTCGACTCGGTGGACAAGGCGATCGCGGTGATCGCGACGCTACTGCCCGACGTCATCGTCGCGCGCGGCCGTGACGTCTCGCCGCTGCAGCGGGCGGCGTGGCCGAGCGGCGTCCCGTTCGTCACCGTGACCGACGGCCTGCGCGATCCCGACGCGCTCATCGACGCCATCCGCCACGCCATCCGCTCCGCGCGCGTGCCGCAGAACTAGCAGAGCCGCCGGCGCCTCAGCGCTCCCCCTGCAGCGGCTCTGCCGCCAACGCGACCGTCGCGGATGACGCAATCGCCGCGTAGATTTTTCCCACTCCGTCGTCGCGGGCGACGCACCGCGGCGGCAACCTTCGGCCGATCGAAATGGCCGAGCGGCATATCGATTGCCCCTCCTCCTCTCGCGGGATTATCGAAGGAGCGTGCGATGCGCCGATCGCTTGTGGTGGATGCCGGTCTCGACAAGCTCCAGCAGCTGCTGCTGGCGATGGAGGAAGGCGACGAAATCAGCGCCGAGCACGCCCAGACGATCAGCGGGTTGCAGCTCGCGCAGTGCGAAGCGGTGCTCGAGGCGCTCGCGCGCGCGGGATTGATGATCCGGCGGCCCGGTGGCGCCTACGTCCGCCGCCACCTCGCCGAGTGAGTGCGAACGGGTCAGCCAGGGACCCGAGGGCGCATTGGAGCGGCCCCGGCGGATATCGATGTGACGCACCGCGGTGACGGCGCGTCACGCGCGTCTCGTCGCGCCTATTGATTGGTCGCTCTCGTCGTCAGCAAGAAATCGCGCACGATCCGGTTGAACTCGTCGGCGCATTCGAGCTGTGGCATGTGGCCGCAGTTGTCGACGATCACCTTGCGGGCGCCGGAAATGGTTTTCTCGAGTCGATCCGCACCGGCGGGATTCGCGAGCTCGTCGTACTTGCCCCAGACGACCAGCGTCGGTGCCTTGACGCCGCGCACCTCTTGCTCGCTGAGGCTGCCCCTCTCACCCGCCTCCTGCATCTTCGTGATCGTGAACGCCGCCCTCAGCCTCAGGGCCAGTTGCTCGTCGACCATTTTCTCGGTCACGCGGCTTTTGTCGTGGAACAGGATGCGGAAGAACTCGCGCGTCTCGTCGCGCGTCACACTGTTCTGCAGCTGCCGGCGGTGCAACGCGTCCGGTGTCGGCGGCGGTGCGGCAGCGGTGGCAGTTGAGCGGAAGCCGCCGCCATCGGCCAGGACGATTCGATCGACCATCTCGGGGTAATGCACCGCGGTATACAGCGCGACGCCGGCGCCCATCGAGTTGCCCACGAGCGACGCCTTCTGAAGGCCCGCCGCCTTCATGAAGCCGACAAGAAATTCCGCGAGCATGCCGGTGTGATAGTTCGCCAGCGGCTTGTCGGATTCGCCGAAGCCGATCTGATCGAGGGCGAAGACATGGAAGTCCTTCGCGAGCGGGTCGATGTTCGGCCCCCAGCGTGATCCGTCGCCGCCGAGACCATGCAGCAGCACGACCGGTGCGCCGCGACCGGCCTCCAGATAGTGGAGCTTGAACCCCAGAACGGTCACATCCTTGCCGGTCGCAGCGGCCTGCGGGCGAGCCAGACCGACGATTGCTCCGACGACGAGCACGACTGATGTCGCGAAGAATCTTTTCAGCATGCGCCGATTCTAGCGCGAGCCCGGGCGGCGTTCTTCCGGGATTTGGCCGCGCGCAGGCGCGAACGGCAGGCGTGGGGAGGGAGCGCCGGAGCTCACGCGTTGAAACTGATTAGTGCGCCTTGCAGGACTCGACCCCGCTCGCGGTGAGCGCGCGCGAACCGCGGCGTGGCTGAAGACCGCATGGGAAACCAGCTCGCGGCTGCGAGCTGGTGCGCCTTGCAGGACTCGAACCTGCGACCTCCTGGTTCGTAGCCAGACGCTCTATCCAACTGAGCTAAAGGCGCGCATTGAGGCCGGACGAAACTCTGAGTGTAGACGCTTCCGTCAACGCTGGTCAAGACGCTCGGCAAACAGACGATCGTCGGCGAGCAGCGCGGCGAGCCGCACCTGCAGTTGCGCGACCGTGGCGGCGTCGTGCGGATCGAGCCGCGTCGCGGCGGCGCCGCGGCCGGCGAGCCACGAAAAGACCAACGGGGCGAAGCCGGCCGCGCGCGACGTGCCGGGTGCGGCCTGCGGCGTGCGAAGTACGGCGTTCGCGCCACGGAAAAAGATCCACAGACGTTTGGCGTGCACCGCGAGGTCGGCGCCGCTGCGGCGGGTGCGCTGAATCATCCAGCGGCCGTCGAGGGCGGCGGCGATCAGCTCGACCGAGTCCGCTTCGATCGACGGCTGCACGACCAGGACATCGCGCCGCAGCGCCTGCGGCAGCTCGCGGGTGTCGGGATCGGGCGCCGCGATCTGGACGTTGATCGGCGGCCGCAGCTCCTGAATCAGCGCCGCCTCTCGCAGCAGCGCCTCGATCTCCGATCCGACCTCGTGCCATTCGGCGTCCGCGGCGCGCGACATACCCGGCTTGATCGCGCGCCAGCGGCGCTCGGCGAAATGCGCGCGCAGCCGGCGGCGGAGGTGCACGGCCTTGCCGACGTACAGGGCGCGGCCGTCCTCGTCCTTGAGGATGTAGACGCCGGGCGTCGGCGGCGCGGCGCGGCAGATCCGCTCCCCCGCCTCGCGCCACACCTCGCGCCGGTCCTCGAGCACCAGCGCCTGCGCCACCAGCCGGCGCGCGAGCTCGGGCGGCGCGCCGCGGATCCCGAGCACCTCCGACGCCAGCCGCTGATGATCAGGGGTGTCGCCCATCTCGGCGAGACGAGCCAGCAGTTTGTCGCGCAGCATGGCTAGTCACGCGTCCCCGTCACGCTTCGGTCGAGGCCATGTCCGGCCTTCAACTCGGGCGACAGCGTGATCGGCAGCTTGCCGCCGATGGCGGTCTCACCCGCGATGGCGCGCACGGCGGCGCGCTCGGTCGCGTCGTAGAAATCGTAGGTCAGCAGCGTCGCCGGCAGTTCGGGCACGAACGCCGCGGTGTAGGGGTTGCCGAAAAAGGTCGTGACGAACGGGATCGCGCCCCGTTCGGTGATGCGCGCGAGGTCTCTCAGCAGCCGGACCAGTTCCGGCGCGAGATCGAGCCTGCCGCTACCCGACGTCGATCGCACGAACACGGACGCGACGACGGCGCCGTACCGCGGCGCGACGGCGCGGACCAGATCGAGCTCCGACATCGGCGTGTGATCCGACACTTCGATCGACGTGACGTTCGGCCAGCGCTTCTTCAGCTCGGGAATGAAGGTGCGGCTCGGCGCCGCGATCTGCCATCCGGACGGATAGTCGAGCACCGATACGTACAGGATCGGTGCGTCGCGCGGCGCGGCAAGGGGCACCTGATGCCGATCGTCCTTGACGAGCGTCACCGCGCGCGCAAACGCCTCCTGCGCGATTGCGTCGTGCGCCCGGCCGCCCACCATCGTCGGCACCGCGTCGAGATCGATCGCGCGCTGCAGGTGCAGCCCGACCGACGCCTTGGCGCGCAGCACGCGCTCGACCGAGGCGTCAATCTGCGCCGGCGACAGCCGTCCCGCGGTCAGAGCGGCCTTGATGCCGGCGAAGGCCGCGATCGGATCCGGCGAATGCAGCACCTGATCGGCGCCGGCCAGCAGCGCGCGGACCGCGCCTTCCTCCGGCGACACCATCTTCGCGACCGCGTCCATCGACATCGAATCGGTGTAAACGAGGCCGCCGAATCCGAGCTCGGTCCGCAGCAGGTCGTGCAGGATCGGGCGGCTGAACGTCGCCGGGGTCGACGGCGACGGATCGAGCGCCGGCAGCACGATGTGCGCCGCCATCACCGCCTCGGCCCCCTGCGCGATCCCGCGCCGGAACGGCACCAGCTCGATGCCGTTCAACCGCGCGCGATCGTAGCTGATCACCGGCAGGCCGAGGTGGCTGTCGACGTCGGTGTCGCCATGCCCGGGGAAGTGCTTGATCGTCGCGATCATCCTGCCGTCGCGGGCGCCGGCGACGTAGGCGGCGACCAGCGCCGCCACCCGCTCCGGGTTCTCGCCGTACGACCGGATGTTGATCACCGGGTTGCGCGCGTTGTTGTTCACGTCGGCGACCGGCGCGAAGTTCACCTGGACGCCGAGGGCGCGTGCTTCGATCCCGGTGATGCGCGCTTCCTCGCGCACCAGACGCAGGCCATCGGCCCCGGGAATCGCGCCCATCGCCATCTGGCGCGGAAACGCGGTCGCGCCGAAGATGCGGAAGCCGACGCCGGTTTCGAAGTCCGCGGTATTCAGCAGCGGCACCGCCGACAGCGCCTGCAGCCGGTTGATCAGGAAGGCGGCGGAAAACGGCTGGCCGAGGATTACCGTGCCGTAGCCCGCATTCAACAGCACCGACGGCGCCGCCTGCGACGCACCGAACACGTGGAAGCCGCCGACGTGATAGTCGCGCACCAACCGGGCGAGCGCCTCGAACGTATCGCTGTCGGTGCTCAGAAAGTTGGACTCGAACGACGGCACGATCAGCTGGCCGATCTTCTCGTCGGCGCTGAGCGCCTTCAGCGTCCGCGCGACCCATTGTTCCGCGGCCCGATCGAGGGTGAACGGATCGCGCGGCGCCGCGATCAGCCCGCACGCCACGACCAGCACACTTAGACCCACCGAAACCAGCCGGCCCCGCATCGGCGGATCGTAGCATGCGGCCGCGCTACAATGACCTCGAATGAGCCAGGCCGAACACAAGGCACACGCGCCGGTCTCGGTGCGCTGCTTCATCCTCACGGTCAGCGACACGCGGACCGAAGCGACCGACACGAGCGGCCGCGCGATCGCGGCGCTGCTCACCGCCGCCGGCCACATCGTCTCGGGGCGCGCGATCGTCAAGGACGACGCGATGCTGGTGCGCGACACGGTGCGGCGTCAGCTGGCGAGCGTCGACGTCCAGGCGATCATCACGACCGGCGGCACCGGCATCACCTCGCGCGACAGCACCTACGAGGCGATCTCCGCGCTGCTCGAGAAGCGGCTCGACGGCTTCGGCGAACTGTTCCGGATGCTCAGCTTCGAACAGATCGGCGCGGCCGCGATGATGAGCCGCGCCTGCGCCGGCATTGCCGCCGGCCACATCGTCGTCTCGCTGCCGGGTTCTGAGGCCGCCGTCCGGCTCGCGATGGAACGGCTGCTGATCCCGGAGCTCGGACACTTGATTCAGCAGGCATCCAAGTGAGCCGCGCGGTTCGTGGTTCGTGGTTCGTGGTTCGGCGTTCGGAGCGGAGAACGTCGAACGTCAACAGGCCTCGTTCCTGATGCGGCCGTTCACCTCGACGATCGCCCTGGAGGAAGCGCGCCGGCGCCTGAACGCCGCCATCCGTCCGATCACGCGGATCGAGCGGGTGCCGCTGGACGAGGCCGCCGGCCGGGTCGCGGCGGCTGACGTCACCTCGGCGATCGACGTGCCGCCGTTCGCGCGATCGGCGATGGACGGCTACGCGCTGATCGCCGCCGACAGCGCCGCCGCGACGCGATCCACGCCGGCGCAACTGCGGCTGCTCGATCGCATCTACACCGGACAGATGTCGACCGTGACGATCGCGCGCGGCACCTGCGCCGAGATCGCCACCGGCGCACCGCTGCCCGCCGGAGCCGACGCGGTGATCATGGTCGAGGAGACGGCCAGGAACGCGGACGGGAACACCGTCGACATCTTCGCCCCCGCATCCGCCGGCCAGCACATCGGCCGGCGCGGCGCCGACATCGCCGGTGGGGACCGCGTCGTCGCCGCCGGCGATCGGCTGTCGCCGAGCCGCGTCGGGGCGATCGCCGCGATCGGACAGGCCGACGCCGCGGTGTTCGCCCGGCCGCGCGTCGCGATCCTGTCGACCGGGAACGAAGTGGTCGAGCCTGGCCGCGCCCTCGCCCCAGGCCAGATCTTCGACGTCAACCGGTTCACTCTCGGCGCCATCGTGTCGGCGCACGGCGGCGTTCCCGAGCCGCATCACGCCGCTCAGGACACCGTCGCCGCCCTGGTCGCGGCACTTGACGCCTGCACCACCGCCGACCTGATCGTATTTTCCGGCGGCAGCTCGGTCGGCGAGCGCGACCTCGTCGTCGACGCGATCGCGGCGCGCGGCGAGATGATCTTTCACGGCATCGCGGTCAGGCCAGGAAAGCCGACCGCATTCGCCACGATCGGACCGGACGCGACACCGTTTTTCGGGATGCCGGGCAATCCGACCTCATGCCTGTCGAACGCATACATCCTGCTGGTGCCGTTCCTGCGAGCGCTCGCGCGCCTGCCGCCGCACACGCCGCGGACGGTGCGGGCGCCGCTCGGCAGCCGCATCGCCTCCGCCGTGAATCGGCACCAGTTCTACACCGTGCGGCTGCGCGACGGCGTGGCGCTGCCCGCATTCAAGGGATCCGGCGACATCACCAGCCTGTCGCAGGCCGACGGCTATATCGAAATTCCGGCGGATCAGAGTGTCGTTGAACAGGGCGCGTCGGTCTTGGTGACCCTGTTTTGAATTGGGTAATCGGGTGATCGGGTGATTGGGTAGCCAATCGATGACCCAATCACCCGAGTATCCAATTACCCGATCAACGCCGTCCGATTCGCCGTTCGTATTCCATTTCAAGCACGTCGGCGGTGTGAAGATCGAAGGCGACCGCCTTATGTTCGAACGGGCCGCGGAACTCGCTGTGGCAGCGGTAGCAGACCGTCAAATCCTTCAACCGGCCGTAAATCGCGAGATCGATCAGCGTCGCGAATCCGAGGATGCTGTACGCGATCAGGTCGCGGCCGTACCAGTAGAAGCCGGCGCTGATCAGCGCGCCGACGATGACGACGGAGAGACCGATTTTCGGATCGAAATCCTTGCGGATGTAGAAGTCGCCGCCGCTGCACACCGGGCACCGGTCAACGGCGTCGCCGTGCCTGAGCGCGTCGGACACCGACAACGGGATCTCGTGCCCGCAGCCGCCGCACGTGATCGACGAGGGAGCGGTATCCGCGGACACGGGCAGGCCGGCGTCGCACTTCGGGCACTTCGCGAGGAATTCCATCGGTGACGAAATTATCTCACGTCGTCGATGTAGAGCGTCGAGCGGTCGTCGTCGGGCATGAACGAGGCGCGCAGCGCGCTGCCTGACCGCCCGAGCCGGGCCGGATTGTGCGTCGGTCGAGCCGTTAGCGCCCGGGGAAGAACGAGGGCAGGGCGAGGTCCCGCATCGTGTGCAGGCCGGGGGCCGCCGCCAGCACTTTCGGAATCATGTTCACCACGATCGACGCGGTCGCGACGTCGCCGTGAATGCCGCCGCTGACCTTCGAAGAAATCGACGGCGATCCTTCGATGTCGACCGAGTCGAACGACTCCGGTGCGCCGAGGTAGGCCTCCATGTGCAGGCGGATGACCGGCTCGTTCTTGCGGTAGCCGACGCCGTCCTGGATGATGCCGCAGACGTAGCCGGGATCGACCGCGAGGAACTCGCTCGAGATCGTCACCGCCGCCAGCTTCGGCTGGATGTCGTCGGTGATCCGATCCAGCGTCCACCCCATGGCGTCCGCGATCATCGCGATCGATTCGGTCAAGCCGACATGGCGCACACTGCCGTCGTCGACCTTCTTCTGGAACTGCTCGGTCGTGAGGCCGGCGCCGATCTTCTGCTGGAACGGCAGGCGCCGGATCCGCGCATCCTGCACGCGGTTGACGACGATGCGATCGACGCGTTCGCAGACCGCCGTGAGCGCAATCGGCAGCGCGTCCATCGCGAAGCCCGGGTTGACGCCGGTGCCGAGGACCGCGACCTTCGCCTTTTTCGCGAGGGCGTGAATCTGGCGCGCCTGGCGGATGTGCGTGTAGCCCGGGTACGAGAGCTCCTCGGTCGTCGACACGATCGCCGTCTTCGACTTCAGGATCAACTCGAGCTGCGGCAGCACCTTCTTAATCGACGAGCTGGTGCAAAGGATGACCACGTCGGGCTTGGCCACCTTGAGCGCCTTCGCCGCATCAGCCGACACCTTGACGCCGAGCCGCTTGGGCAACCCGACCACATCGCCAAGGTCGCGCCCGACCTTGGCGGCGTCGATATCGATCGCCCCCACGATCTTGAAACCTGGGCGGGTCGCGATCTGCTTGGCGATCGCGGCGCCAATCGGGCCGAGCCCGAAGTGCATGACTTTGATGTTGGGCATAAGCTGCGCGATTATACGCGGCCGGCGAACGGCGGCGCTACTGCCCGTGATGGTACGATGACACACTCCATGGCGCATGACGACCCGACGTTGACCCGCGAACACGTCATCTGGGCCTACCGCCTGTTGCTCGATCGCGATCCCGAGAGCGAGGACGTCATCGGCCCGAAGCTCGCCGGGGCGCGGACGACGGCGGAGCTGCGGCATCACCTGATGACGTCGGCCGAGTTCCGAGACAAAAACCCCGATTTTGCACGGACGAACGAGGCGACGGTGGTGATCAAGGAGATCGCGCCAGGCGTCCGCCTGTTGATCGACCTGTCCGATCACGTGATCGGCCTCAATATTCTACGCGGCCACTACGAGCAGGACGAGATCCGCTTCGTGCGCGGCCTGCTCCGCCCCGGCGACTCGGCCATTGACGTCGGCGCGCACATCGGCTTCTTCACGATGCACATGGCCGACGTGGCCGGGCCCTCGGGCCGCATCTACGCCTTCGAGCCGCTCGACCGCAACGCCGATCTGCTCGAGCAGTCGATCGCCGAGAACGGCTTCAGCGATCGCATCCGCTTTCAGCGCGCCGCCGCCGGTGCGGCCGCCGGTACCGCGGCGCTGACGTTTCCGGTGGAGACGCTCAACTCGGGCGGCGCCTATCTGCTCCGCGACGGCAGCGCGCCGCTCGCCGGCAACCAGAAGAAAGATGTCCCCGTGGTCGCGCTCGACGGCCTCGATCTGCGGCGGCCGGTGCGCTTGATCAAGATGGACGTCGAGGGCGCGGAACCGCAGGTGCTGCGCGGCGCCGCCGGAATTCTGCAGGCCGACAAACCGGTGATCCTGTCCGAGCTGCACCCGATCCAGCTCGAACGCGCGTCGGGCATCACCGCGGCCCAGTTTCTTGCCCAGATCGCCGCGTTCGGCTACCGCGCGCATCACCTCGCCAACGGCGCGATCGGCGCGCCGATCCTCAGCGCGCCGGTCGACGCGTTGGTGTCGGCGGTGTTCGTGCCCGCCGCGTAGTGCACGGGCAGGCTCGAGCGCTATTTGGAGCGGCTGGTCGCGTTGACGAACGCGATGATGTTGTTCGACGCCGGATCTTCCTCGTCTTGCAGGTGCCGGAGGATCGACATGTGCGTGCGGTTCGCAATCCGCACGATCCCGACACGCTCGTTGCCCGCCGCGCGGACGTCGCGCGCGAACTCTTCGTTCTGCTGCTGCCGCCACGGCTCGTCGCCGTCGGCGTAGAGAATCTGCATCGGCGGAAGCGCGGCGTGCAGGTGGTGCGCCGGCGAGGCGTCGCGCCACACGCGCTCGTCGGTGCCCCAGACCGTCTTCGGCCGATCCGGCGCCACGCCGCTGCGCTCGACCCAGAAAAAGGCGCTGACCGGCACCAGACCGCGAATGTCGCGCGGCGAGAGGCCGTGCGCGCCGAGGTAGCGTCCGTCGGTGGCCAGCAGCGCCAGCAGATACGCGCCGGCCGAATGGCCGACGACGAAAACCTGATTCGCGTCGCCGCCGTAGTCCGCGATGTGCCGCTTGACCCATGCGAACGACGCCGCGGCATCCTCGATGTGCGCCGGGTGCGCGACCGACGGCGACAACCGGTAGTTCACCACGGCCGTGGCGATCCCGGCGGCGGCGAAGCGCTGCGCCGCGCCGACTTCGGTCGCGTCGCTCTTGTCCCCTTCCTGCAGGGCGCCGCCGTAATACCACACGATCACGGGTGCGCCCGTCTTGCCCTGCGGCAGATACAGATCGAGGGTGTTCTTGCCTGTCGCATCGCCGCCGCCGCGATAAGCGATGTCTTTGACGACACGGACGGGCAGCCGCTCCGCCGACGCCGGCGCCGCCAGCGCGCACATGAGGAGCAGTCCGGCGATCCGTGTCATGCGCGGGATTATACGTCCGCGATGCGCCGCGGCGGCCTGAGGTAGGATGCTGCGCATGCGGCGCGTGTGGCTCGGCATGCTTCTCGTTGCGGCGTCCTCGGCCGCACCGGCTGCGCAGCGCGACGCCGCCCTGCCGCTGTCCGCGCGCAACGCCAACTACACCATCACCGCGCGCCTCGATCCGGCGACGCGGACGATCACCGGCGCCGAAACCATCACCTGGCGCAACATCACGAGCCGGCCCGCCGCCGACCTGCAGTTTCATCTCTACTGGAACGCGTGGAAGGACACGCGCTCGACGTTCATGCGCGAGCGCGCGCTCGGCCGCTCCGACGACCGCAACCGCCGCGCCGACGAATGGGGCCGGATCGACGTGACCACGATCCGCGTCGACGGCGCCGATCGCGCGGCCTCCGAGCGGTTCATCTCCCCGGACGACGAGAACGCGGACGATCAAACGGTGATGTCGGTGCCGCTGGCGCAGCCGATCCCACCGAACGGCACCGCCACGATCGACGTCGCCTGGACCGCCCACGTGCCGCGCACCTTCGCGCGCACCGGCGCGATCGGCAATTTCTTTTTCATCGCGCAGTGGTTCCCCAAGCTTGGCGTGCTGCAGGACGAGGGCTGGAACTGCCACCAGTTTCATTCGGGCACCGAGTTTTTCGCCGACTACGGCGTCTACGATGTGTCGCTGAGCGTGCCGCGCGGCTGGCCGCTCGGCGCCACGGGCGTGGCGCGCGAGGCACGTGACGCGGGCGACGGCACGACCACGCACCGCTACTACCAGGAGGACGTCCACGACTTCGCGTGGACGACCAGCCCCGACTACCTGGTGAAAACCGCGCGATTCGAGCATCCGCAACTGCCCGCGGTCGAGATGCGGCTGCTGCTCCAGCCCGAACACGAAGCGCAGGCGGAACGCCATTTCGCCGCGACCCGCGCGACCCTGAAGTACTACGGCGAGTGGTACGGGCCGTACCCGTACGGCCACATCACGATCGTCGATCCGGCGTATCAGAGCGGCGCCGGCGGGATGGAATATCCCACGCTCTTCACCGCCGGCACGCGCTGGCTGGCGCCGGCCGACGTCACGACGCCCGAAGGCGTGACCGTCCACGAGGCCGGCCACCAGTTCTGGTACGGCATCGTCGGCAACAACGAGTTCGAGGACGCGTGGATGGACGAGGGGTTCAACACCTTCTCGACCGCACGCGCGGTCGCGCAGGCGTTCACGCCGAATTACCTGGCGCTGCGATATTTCGGCGGCTTCGTGCCGTGGGTCGTGCGGGACATCGCGCTCAGCCGCGAGACCGAAGGCAACCGTCTGGCCGGCTATCGGCGCGATGCCAAAAGCGACGCGCAGTCGACCCCGACCTACCGCTACTTCCCGGCGACCGGCGGCAGCATCACCTACAATAAAACCGCGTTATGGTTGAACACGATGGAGCGCTGGCTGGGATGGGAGACGCTGCAGCGCATCATGGCGGCACACTTCGGCGCGTGGACATTCAAGCATCCGGCGCCGCATGATTTTTTTGCGGTGGCGAACCAGGCGAGCGGCCAGGACCTGGGATGGTTTTTCGATCAGGTGTATCGCAGTTCGAACGTGTTCGACTACGGCGTGCAGGACATCGCCAGCACGCGCGACGGCGAACGCTATCGGACGACCGTGGTGGTCCGGCGCTACGGCGAGGCGCTGTTTCCGGTGGACGTGCTCATGACCTTCGCCGACGGCGAGCGCGTCACCGAACGGTGGGACGGCCGCGACCGCTGGAAGCTGTACACATACGATCGGACCGGGCCGATCGTCTCAGCGCAGGTCGATCCGAATCGCGTACTGCTGCTGGACGTCGACTACACCAACAACTCGAAGACGCTCGCGCCGAAGAGCGCCGCCGCCGCGTCGAAATGGTCGTTGACGTGGATGGTCTGGCTGCAGGAGTGCCTGCTGTCCTGGGCCGTCCTCGCATGAGCGCCCTGGCGGCGTGGCTCGAGGGCATCCGGCGGGTCAATCGCGCGCCGGCGGTGCTGCTCGGCGTGTGGGCGCTCACGCTGCTGGTCAGCGTGCCGCTCGCGGTCGCGCTGCGCGGCATGCTGGCACAGCACCTCGGGGCGAGCCTCGCCGCCGACAGCGCGGCGACCGGCGTGAACTACGACTGGATGCAGGAGTTCAGCGATCAGGCGACCGGTCTCGGGACGACGTTCAAGCCGACCATCATCGGCTTCGGCGCCGTGCTCGACAACTTGAGCAGCTTCCTCGACGCCACGCCACAGCCGATCGTCATCGCCGGCGCCGCCGCGGTCTACATCGTTCTTTGGATGTTCGCGGCCGGGGGCATCCTCGATCGGTACGCGCGCGATCGGTCGACACACATTTACGGGTTCTTCGGCAGCGCCGGCGAATACTTCTTTCGCTTTCTCCGGCTCGGGCTGATGCAATGGATCGTGTACGGGATGTTGTTCGGCGGCCTGCACGCGTGGCTGTTCGACCGGCTCTATCCGCGGCTGACGCACGAGATGACGGTCGAACGCACCGCGTTCGCGGTGCGGGTCGGGCTCTACCTGGTGTTCGGCGCCGCGGTGGCCGCGGCGACGATGATCTTCGATTACGCCAAGGTCCGCGCCGTCGTCGAGGATCGCCGCAGCATGGTCGGCGCGGTGAACGCGGCCGCCGGCTTCATCCGCCGCAACGCGGGCGGCGCGGTGCTGCTGTTCCTGCTGAACTTCGGCGCATTCATCGCGACGCTCGGGATCTATGCCCTGGTCGCTCCCGGCGCCGGCAGCTCCGGGTTGACGATGTGGCTGGGTGTCGCGGTCGGGCAGGTCTATGTGATCACGCGGCTCTGGATCAAGCTGACGTTCTGGGCGTCTGAGACGGCGCTGTTTCAGGGCCGCCTCGGCCACGCCGGCTACGTCGTACGCGCCCAGCCTGTGTGGCCCGACTCTCCAGCCGCGGACGCGATTTAGAGCGGCGCGTCCGGCCGTAGTCTCGCGAAATCGACGTCAGGCGGCCGCGGCGATAACCGCCTTGATCGCTTCAGCGTCCAGCGACTCCACCACCAGCAGCTCCTCGGCCATCGCGCGCACCGCGGCGCGGTTCTTGGCGATGATCTGGCGCGCCGTCTCGTAGCCGCGCATGACGAGCTCGTGGATCTCGTGGTCGACCTGGAGCGCGGTCGCTTCGCTGATGCCGACCCCCTTGTCGGTCTCCCACGGGTTGCCCGGCGTCCGGTACGCGAGCGGACCGAGGGCCGCCGACATGCCGAACTCGCACACCATGCGGCGGGCGATGTCGGTCGCGCGCTCGATGTCGTTGCCGGCGCCGCTCGTCATCTGGCGCAGGAAGAGTTCTTCGGCGATGCGGCCGCCCATCAGGATCGCGATCTGCGCTTCGAGGAACTCGCGCGTGTGGGTGTGGCGGTCGCCTTCCGGCAGCTGCATCGTGACGCCGAGCGCGCGGCCGCGCGGGATGATCGTCACCTTGTGCAGCGGATCGGCGTGCGGCAGCAGCGCCGCGACCACGGCGTGCCCCGACTCGTGGTACGCGCAGGTGATGCGCTCGTGCTCGCTCATCGTCAACGACTTGCGCTCGGCGCCCATCAGCACCTTGTCGCGCGCCTGATCGAAGTCGTAGTCGGTGACCATCTGCCGGCCGCTGCGGACCGCGAACAGCGCCGCCTCGTTCACCAGGTTGGCCAGCTCCGCGCCCGAGAAGCCCGGGGTGCCGCGGGCGATCTGGCGGAGATCGACGCCGACCCCGACCGCGACCTTGCGCGCGTGAATCTTGAGGATCTGCTCGCGCCCCTTCACGTCCGGGGCGCCGACGGTCACCTGACGATCGAAGCGGCCCGGCCGCAGCAGCGCCGGATCGAGGATGTCGGCGCGGTTGGTCGCGGCGACGACGACGATGCCCTCGTTCTGCGCGAAGCCGTCCATCTCGACGAGCAGCTGGTTCAGCGTCTGCTCGCGCTCTTCGTGGCTGAGCGAGTTGCCGCCGCGGCTGCGGCCGACGGCGTCGAGCTCGTCGATGAAGATGATGCAGGACGGGTGGCGCCGCGCCTCCTTGAACAGCTTCCGGATCCGCGATGCGCCGACGCCGGCATACATTTCGACGAAGTCCGAGCCGCTGGCGAAGAGGAACGGCACACCGGCTTCACCGGCGATCGATCGCGCAAGCAGCGTCTTGCCGGTGCCCGGAGGGCCGACGAGCAGGACGCCTTTCGGAATGCGGCCGCCGATCGCTTCGAAGCGGCCCGGCTCACGCAGGAAGTCGACGATCTCTTTGACTTCTTCCTTGGCCTCGTCCACGCCCGCGACGTCGGCGAAGGTCACCGTCGTCGCTTCCGAACCGGCCTCGCGCGTCTTGCTCTCGAGCGCCGGAATGCGGCCGGACGTGACGCGATACATCATGAAGCCGATGGCGCCGACGAAGCCGAGCCCCATCAGCAGCGCCAGATAGCTGAATGTGCCCTGCTCGGGCAGGGTCTGGACGTCAATCCGCACATGGCGCTTCGCGAGATCCGGCACGAAGGCGGCGTTGGCCGTCACGTAATTGGCCGGCGCGATGGTGCGGAACGTGGCGCCGCTCGACAGCGTGAAGTCGAGCGCGTCGCCGTTGACGACCACGGCTGCCACCGCGTCGTCGTCGAGGTGCTTCAGCAGATCGGAAAATGGCACCTGCACCACCGCAGCGGCGCGATGGCCGCGCAGGAACACGATACCGCCCGCGAGGGCGACAACCAGCAGCGAGGCCGCGATGATCATTGCGCGGCGATGGAACCGTCGTGCAAACACGGGGAACTCCGGCGCCCGGCGCCGGCCGGACACGTTGTCGATCAGTTTGGAAGAGGATATCCGCGCGGGGAACGCGGAACGTGGAGACATCTTACCTGAGGGTTCGTCCGATGTAAACCACGAGTGGTCAGCGTTTTAGCCCATCAATACTGGGCGGGATAGAATCCTCGCCATGCCGGCAGCGGAACCGATTGCGGGATGGATGCGGCGGCAGCTCACGGCGAGCGGCGCACGCGGCTTCGTGGTTGGTCTCAGCGGCGGGGTCGACTCGGCGGTGGTCGCCCGGCTCGCGCAACTCGCCGCTCCGGGGCACGTCGTTGCCGCCATCCTGCCGGTGCACAGCGATCCGGACGACGAGCGCGACGCGAAGGCAATTGCGAGCCACTTCTCGTTGACCGTCGCCAGTGAGGATCTGTCGAACGCATATGACGCGATGCTCGCCGCGGCGCAGGGCGCGCTGCACGGCCTGCGGCACCAGCCGCGCGGTCCGCGCGCCAGCGATCCGGCACGCATCCGGCTTCCGCTCGCCAACATCAAACCGCGGCTGCGGATGACGCTGCTCTACTTCCTTGCCACCAGCCTCGACTACCTCGTCGCCGGCACGGGCAACCGCTCGGAGCTGGCGATCGGCTACTTCACGAAGTACGGCGACGGCGGATCCGATCTGCTGCCGATCGGCCACCTGGTGAAGAGCGAGGTGCGCGCGCTCGCGCGCGAGCTCAACGTGCCGCCCGCGATCGTCGACCGCCCGCCGAGCGCCGGATTGTGGATCGGCCAGCGCGACGAAGAGGAAATGGGGTTCACCTACGCCGAACTCGAGCGCTATCTCGAAGACGGCCCGCAGGGCGTGTCGCCGGCGCTGGCGATGAAAATCGAGCGTCTGGTGCGATCGAGCGATCACAAACGCGCGCTGCCACCGATGCCGGACGACGAATGAACTGAAACCGCCGAGCGCGCTGAGATCGCCGAGACCGCCGCAGACAACAAGATCATTTCTTCTCTGTGTTTTCTCCGCGTTCGTTGCGAGCTCCGCGGTTTCAGCTCGTTACACGTCGGCGAATTTGTAGCCGACGCCCCACACGGTCAGCAGAAATCTCGGGTGCGCCGGATCGGCTTCGATGCGGCGGCGCAGGCGCTTGACCAGGGTGTCGACGCTGCGCACCGTGACGTAGGTGTCGCCGCGCCAGATGCGCGTCAGCAGCGCCTCGCGGCTGAAGACGATCCCGGCGTGCGTCGCGAGCAGGTGCAGCAGACGGAACTCCTGATCGGTCAACTCGATGTCGCGGCGATCGAGCCGGACGCGGCGCCGCGCGAAATCGATCTCGAAGCCATGGATGTGCACGGGCGGGCCGGCGACATCCCCCTCCTCGTCGAGCGCCGGCGGCGGCGCCGGCATGGGCTCCGGCCGGCGCAGCAGCGCGCGCGCGCGCGCCACGAGCTCGCGGACGCCGAACGGCTTGGTCAGGTAGTCGTCCGCGCCGCTCTCGAGCCCGATCACCTTGTCGGATTCCTCGGCGCGCGCGGTCAGCATCAGGATCGGCACGTCGCGGTTCAGCGTGCCGCGGCGCACCGCCCGGCACAGCGACACGCCGTCGAGCCCCGGCAGCATGACGTCGAGCACGAGCAGATCGAACTGTTCCGCCTCCGCCCGCTTCAGCGCCAACGCGCCGTCGGCCGCGCTCGCGCACGCGTAGCCCTCGAGGCCGAGATGCAGGCACACGAGCTCGCGGATGTTCGGCTCGTCCTCGACGACGAGCACGCGGGAAGCATCGGTCACAGTTTTTTCACCGTTTGTCCATGTGCCGTTCACCGGGGCACAGTCCAATCTACTAGAAGGAGACACGACATGACTGCAACAGTGAAACGTCTGGCCCTCACCCTCGGTGCCGGCCTCATCGCCGCCGGCGTCAGCGCCGGCGCCTACGTCCACGCTCAAGATGGGAATACGAGCCAGCAGCCGCCGCCGTTTCACCGCGGCATGGGACCGGGCGGTCGTGGCGGACGCTTTGGCGGCCCGGGCGGGCCGATGGGCCTGCTGCCGATGTTCGGCGCGCGGCTCGGCCTGACCGACGCGCAGCGCGAGCAGATCAGGGCGATCGGCGATGCGCACAAGGACGAATGGAAAGCGCTCGGCGACCGCGCCCGCGCGGCGCACATGGCCCTCGACGCCGCCGTCACTGCCGACGTCGTCGACGAAGCGGCGATCCGGCAGAAGAGCGCCGACGCCTCAGCGGTCGACGCCGACGTCGCGGTGGCGCGCGCGCACGCGTTCACCGAAGCGCTGCAGATCCTGACCGCGGATCAGAAAGCGCAGCTCAAGAAAATGAGATCTAACTTCTTACTTTCAAAACCTTGACCGCATTGACAATGTGCGTGGCGGAGATCCCGTAGCGCTCCACGAGCTCTTCGGGTTTTCCGCTGCGCGCGATCTCACGGACGGCGAGGCGGTGAACGGTCAGGCCGGCGTCGGCCACCGCTTCCGCCACCGCGTCGCCGACCCCGCCGACTGCGTAGTGATCCTCGACGGTGATCAGGCGTCCGCCGGTCGCGCGCCCCGCCGCAATCAGCCCCGCCTGATCGACCGGCTGCAACGAGTAGAGATCGATGACGCGAATCGCGATGCCCGCGGCCATCAGCTGATCGTAGGCCTTGAGCGCCTCGAACACGGTGATGCCGGCGCCGATCACCGTCGCGACGTCCGCCGCGCTCTCGTGCAGCACCTTCAGCCCGCCGATCGTGAACGTGTCGTCGTTGCCGTAGATGACCGGCGTCTTCGGCCGGCTGGTGCGCATGTAGGCGGGGCCGGGGTGGTACGCCATCAACGCGAGCAGCCGTTCCGCGCTGACCGCGTCCGACGGGTACAGCACGGTGTAGTTCGGCTCGGCCCGGTACATCGCGAGATCCTCGAGCGCCATCTGCGACGGCCCGTCTTCGCCGATCGACACGCCGGCGTGCGACCCGACGAGCTTGATCCCGACGTTGCTGATCGCCGCCATGCGGACGAAATCGGCGGCGCGGGTCAGGAAGCAGGCGAATGTCGACGGAAACGGAATCGCGCCGCGGGCCGCGAGCCCCATCGCCGCGCCGACCATCACCTGCTCGGCGATGAAGTTCTGATAGAAGCGCTCCGGCGCCACCTTCTCGAAGCGATCGCTGAAGGTCGAGTTCTTGACGTCGGCGTCGAGCGCGACGATGCGTGGATCCGCCTCGCCCAGCTTGGCGAGGGCGGTGCCGTACGCTTCGCGCGTGGCGACGAGATCGCCGAGCTTGTAGGCCGGCGGCGCGAGCGTCTTGGGGCTGTCGACGCCGCGCGGCTTCGACGCCGGCTTCGCGATGTTTCCGGCGAGGTTCGCGGCCGGGCCGTTGTCCGGCACCGGCACGAACTGCTTCTCGAGCTCGGCGATCGCGTTGTCGAGCTCCTCGCCTTTCTTGAACGCCCTGCCATGCCAGCCCTGATGCCCCTCGACCGACGCGACCCCTTTGCCTTTGATCGTCCGCGCCAGGATCATCGTCGGCTGTCCCTTGGTGGCCTTCGCTTCCGCGAGCGCGTCGAGGATCTGCCCGAGGTCGTGGCCGTCGATGACGATGGCGTGCCAGCCGAAGGCTGTCCAGCGCCGCTCGAACTGCGCCATGTCGTGCTCGAACATCGTCGGGCGGCTCTGGCCGAGCGCGTTGACGTCGGTGATCGCGCACAGGTTGTCGAGCTTGTCGATCGCGGCGACGTCGGCCGCTTCCCACACCGAGCCTTCGGCCGACTCGCCGTCGCCGAGCAGGACGTAGGTGCGATAGTCCGACTTGATCCGGCGGGCGTTGAGCGCGGTGCCGATCGCGGCGCAGATCCCCTGGCCGAGCGAGCCGGTCGCGACGTCGACAAACGGCAGCCGCGGCGTCGGATGTCCTTCGAGATCGGAGCCGATCTCGCGCAGCTTCATCAGCTCGGCGCGATCGAACGCGCCCGCCTCGGCCCACGCGGCGTAGAGAATCGGCGCGGCGTGCCCTTTCGAGAGCACGAAGCGATCGCTCTCCGGGTTCTTCGGATCCTTCGGATCGAAGCGCATCTCCGCGAAGAAGAGCGCGGCGGTGAGGTCGGCCATCGACATGCAGCTGGTCGGATGGCCGCTGCCGGCCTCCGAGGTGGAGCGCACCGAGTCGATGCGGAGCCTGGTGGCGATATTTTTGAGAGCGGGAATGAGCGACGCGCGGTCAATGGTCATATCGGTGCCGGAATTCTATCGTACGTGCCGCAGCAGTTCGTCGAGCGCGACGCCATAGCGCGCCGCGTCGGCGGGTGTGCCGGCGCGCGCGCGCGCCGACTGGGTGGCGAGGATGCGCGAGGCCTGCTCGCGATAGTCGGCGCCCTCGGCGATCACCGCGGCGCCGCGGTAGTCGGGATCGTCGTGGAGCGCGGCGAGCCGGCAGAGCACCCGCGCCGTTTCGCACTCGATCGCCAGATTGCCATCGGTGCGCCGTTCGCGCGCGGCGATCGCGATCAACTCTTCCGCCAGCATCGAATAGGGCAGCCGGCCGCTGATCTCGTATGCGGTGAGCAACGCCGCCGCGCCGCGCACGTGATCGCCGGCGCTGCCGCGGACGCGGACGCCGTCGCGATCGCGCATCAGGCCGTCACCCGGCCGGTACGCCCCGCCGATCACGCGCTCGAGGTGATCGATCGCATCCTGGACAAGGCCGTCGGGGTTGAGGATCGCGGTCGCACGCAGGCACGCGTCGACCGACGCCGAGACCTCGTCGATCCGCGTCAGCGCCGGCCATGTGCGCTGCGACGCGTCCACGAGCTGTTCCGCGGCGGGCACAATCCGCTCGTCGTCGGCGATCGCCGCGGCCTCGACCAGGAGCGTCAGCCAGCCGGCGCGCCCCATGGCCGTGTCATCGGTAGGGGCGAGGGCCAGTGTCTGGGCAAGCGCCAGCCCGAGCGTGTCGCGGAGCGCGTCGCCATCGGTGGCGAGATAGCGGCGCAGCAGGAACACCGGCACCGCCGCGTCGGTGATTGTCGCGCCGGCGACCGCCTCGATCGCGCGCGCCGCGATCTCCTCCAGCTCCGCGATCCGGGGATCCTGCAAGGCGCAATTATAATGAGGAGATGATCCTGGTCCGCTACGCGACGCTTGTGGCGCTGGTGATCTGGCTGGGCGTCATGGTGGACGAGCGGTTCGGCGACCTGCTCCGGCGTCCTCACCTGATCAGCTACGGCTGCGGCGCCGCGGTTGTCGTCGGCCTCTTCGTGCTCAAGTTCATGGGGCCGCCGCCGAGGGCCTTCGTCCTGCGCGCCGGCATCGCGGTGCTGATGCTGGCGAGCGCGGTGGCGGCCGTGTTCGTCGCCCGCGACCTGTCGAACATCCTGCTCACCGTCAACATCGGCCTTGGCCTCGTCCTCCTCATTTGGTACGTGCGCGAATGACACACACGATCACCCTGATCCCCGGCGACGGCATCGGACCTGAAGTCACCGAAGCCGTCGTCCGCATTCTCAAGGCCTCCGGCGTCGCGATCGACTGGGAACCGCACGTCGCGGGAATCGTCGCCTTCGAACGCACCGGCGAGGCGCTGCCGGTGGAGCTGGTCGACTCGGTCCGGCGCAACAAGGTCGCGCTCAAAGGACCGGTGACCACGCCGATCGGGCTCGGGTTCACGAGCGTGAACGTCGGTCTGCGCAAGGCGCTCGACCTCTTCGCCAACCTGCGGCCGGTGTGGAACCTGCCGGGCATCGACTCGCGCTTTGCCGGCGTCGACCTCGTGATCGTCCGCGAGAACACCGAGGATCTCTACGCCGGGCTCGAGCACGAGATCATTCCCGGAGTGGTCGAGAGCCTGAAGATCATCACCGAGAAAGCGTCGACGCGGATCGCCCACTTCGCCTTCCAGCACGCCCGCAAGCACGGACGCAAGAAGGTGACGTCGATCCACAAAGCCAACATCATGAAGCTGAGCGACGGGTTGTTCATCGACAGCGTCCGGCGCGCGGCGCGCGAGTACATCGAGATTGCCTACGACGAGCGCATCGTCGACGCCGCGTGCATGCAGCTGGTGATGTACCCGGAGCAGTTCGACGTCCTGGTGTTGCCGAACCTTTATGGCGACATCGTGTCCGACCTGTGCGCGGGCCTGGTCGGCGGCCTCGGCGTCGTCGGCGCGGCCAACCTCGGCGCCGACATCGGCGTGTTCGAAGCGGTGCACGGCAGCGCGCCCGACATCGCCGGCAAGCAGCTCGCGAATCCGACCGCGCTGCTGCTCTCGGCGGTACTGATGCTGCGGCACATCGACGAGGGCGAGGCGGCCGACCGGATCATGACCGCGCTCGGCGCGGTGCTGACCGCCAAGGCGGTGCGCACGCGCGACTTGCACGGCACCGCATCGACGCTCGAGTTCGCGGATGCGGTGTGCAGAGCCATGCTATAGTCCGAGACGGTTCTCTCAATGCAGGATGAAATCTCCGAGGCCGTGCTCGCCAACGAGGACGTCGTCAAGTATCTCCGCGGCGGATACGGCGACAGCGGCGCGCAGGCGCGCGAGAAGATCAACGGCTACCTCGACGAGCTGCGGACGACCCAGCGCCACAAGTTCTATCGCGCCCTGCAGCATCCGCTCTACCCGATTCTCCGGAAGATCGAACGCAAGCACGAGAACCTGCACCACGTCCTCAACGCGGTCGGCCGTCACCGCATCGTCTACTCGTCGAATCACAAGAGCCACTGCGATTACCTGGTCGAGCCGCTGGTGCTCGACGACAACGGTGTGCGGCCGCCGCTCATCGTCGCCGGCATCAATCTGTTCGGCGGACCGCTCGGCCTGATCCACAAGCACGTCACCGGGGCGATTCCGATCCGGCGCGCCACCAAGGACGCCGCGTATCTGATCATCTTCAAGGCCTACGTCGCCGAGGTCCTGAAGAAGCACGACCTGTTCTTTTATCCCGAGGGCGGGCGCAGCTACAGCGGCGAGCTGAAGCCGTCGAAGACCGGCCTGTTCAACGCCGCGCTCGGCGCGGAGCGCCCCAATCTGGTGATCATCCCGGTGGCGGTGGCGTACGACCTCGTGCTCGAGGATCACATCCTCGCGCACCAGAGCGTCAAGCGGCGGCAGCGGCCGTTCGGACGCGAGGTCGCCGAGATGGTGCGCTATGCGGTCGGCTACCGGTCTCGCGCGTTCGTCACCTTCGGCGCGCCGATCACCGCCGGCGATCGCGACGTGCATTCGCGCACCGACGTTCTGGAGCTGGCGCGGCTGGTGCGGGCGCGCACCGGAATGCTCTACAAGGTGCTGCCGACGGCGGTGTTCGCGGCGGCGATGCGGCCGTCGATCACGCGGCGCGATCTCGAGTCGCGCATCGATCGGCTGATCGAAGAGCTCGCCGTCCGCCACGCCAACCTGGGCGTGACCAGCGGCCGCCAGGCGATCGAGGAAGCGGCCGAACCGCTCGAGACGCGCGGCATCGTCGTCGCCGAGCGTGGACGCTTCCGGGTCCGCGAACGCACGGTGCTCAAGTACTACGCGCGCACGATCGAGCACCTGCTCGTCACGACCGGCCGGACCCACTGATGCTCGACAGCGCATCCAAGACTGTTTTCCACCTCATCGCGGGAAGCCGGACCCTCAAGACGCTCGCGTCCCGCTACGGCATGCGGCGGCCGACCAGCTTCGCGCGCCGGTTCATCGCCGGCGAAACCGCGGCGGAAGCCATCGCGGCGGCGCGCAGCGTCGAAGCGCGCGGCATGACCGTCACGATGGATCTGCTCGGCGAGAGCGTGACCACGCTGGACGGTGCGGACGCGGCGACGCGCGACTACCTGGCGGTGATCGACGCGATCATCGACGCGGGCATCGGCCGCAACATTTCGCTCAAGCTGACGCAGCTCGGACTCGACGTCGACAAGGCGAGCGCGATCGACAACCTGCGCAAGATCCTCGAACGCGCCGATCCGGCCGGCTTCTTCGTCCGGATCGACATGGAGAACTCGCCGTACACCGACGTGACCCTCGAGATCTTCGAGACGCTGTGGCGCCACGGCTACCGCCAGATGGGCGTCGTGCTGCAGTCGGCCCTGTACCGAACCGAGGCAGATCTGCGCACCATCAATGCGCTCGGCGGCCGCGTGCGCCTGGTGAAGGGGGCCTATAAAGAGCCGAAGACGGTGGCGTATCCCAAGAAGGCCGACGTCGATGCGGCCTACGCGCGGATGGTGAAGACGCTGCTGACCGAGGGGCACTATCCGGCCATCGCGACACACGATCCGGCCATGATCACGCTGGCCCGCGCCGTCGCCCAGGAACATCACATCGCGCCCGACCTGTTCGAATTCCAGATGCTGTACGGCGTGCGCCGCGACCTGCAGGCCATGCTGGTGGCTGCCGGCTACCGGGTCCGCGTCTACGTGCCGTTCGGGAAGGAGTGGTTTCCTTACTTCATGCGCCGGCTCGGCGAGCGTCCGGCCAACGTCGCCTTCGTAATCCGCGGCATCGTCGGAGAGGGTGGGTAGCGGCCTACCACGATCGCGCAAATTGCATCATTCGGCACCAGCCTCTGAGTTGGCTGTTTCCACGGCAGACACCCTCCGCACTGCGCCTTCCGCAAACTCTTCTTCTGCAACCGCCGCACACCTCAGCACTTACACGAATTCAGCGGCTCGCGGCACGCCTCTTGATATCAACTGAACCGCAAGGACGGCCGGCGGCATCCTACAGAGGGAGGCCGATGAGGCAGGAGGAGCTGGAGATCATGGTTACGAACTATCCCCACCCGATGACGGCGCACGATGGCCTGCAGACGAATGCGGCCACCGAGCAGCCAGGTGGACTCGTGCGGTTCATGGACCTGCTGCGCCAGGCGTTCTGCGGCCTGCGGGGCCACGATACGCTGCTGCATTTCGAGGACGAGCGGATGGCGCTGCGATGCGTCTCCTGCGGCCACGAAACGCCGGGCTGGGAGCTGAACGAAGTGCCGCCGACGGTGACGGTTCGCGGCGACGCGCGCCGCCACGCGATCGTGCGGCCCCAGCTCATCGGTGAACGCCGAATCGCGTAGTCTTCCGCGACACGCGGCGCACTGTTCGAGCGCTCAAGCATAACGCGCCGGGATTCCCGTACCTTCGCCGCGTGAAGGTGCGGTCCCCGGGCGCGGACATCCCTCAGACTTTCCTCAACAAAACCTTCGTACCAGCTCGACCAACGTGTCGCGGCAGGTCAGCACGTCCGCGACGATGACGTACTCCTCGGTCGAATGCAGACCGGCGCCGCCTGGGCCGAACAACACGGACGGAATGCCGGCGTGACCGAGCACCGCCGCGTCGGTCCAGAAGCTGGCGCCGCTGACCTTCGGTTCTCCGCCAGCCTGGGTGAACGACGCCGCGAGCAGCTCGGGCAGATCGCTGTCGGGCGCGATCTCGTAGGCCGGACGACTGAACATGGCTGTGGCTGTTCCACGGAACGTCGCATCCTCGGACACGAGCTCGTCGAGAATTTGCCGAACCTCGTGAATAGCGGCCGACTCGTCTTCCGTCGGCAGTGTGCGGCGCTCCATCTGCAGCGTCGCGCGGTCCGGATAACTGCTGAGCTCGTGGCCGCCCTCGATAATCGACGCATGCAGTGAGCCGGTGCCCACGAGCGGATGCGGAGGCCGCGCCTGGAGCGCGCGATCGAGCGCCTCGAGCCGGGCCAGCACGCGCCCGAGCCGGAGAATCGCGTCCTGACCGTCGGCCGGACGACTGCCATGAGCCGCCTTGCCGTGAACCGCAATCTCCACCCAGGCGAACCCTTTATGGCCCACCGCGATTTGGAGATCGGTCGGCTCCGTCACCACCGCGGCATCCGCGCGCCACGATTTCACCAGCGCATCGGCGCCGATACTCGAATGCTCCTCGTCGACGACGGCGGCCACGACGAGGCGGCCCGCCTCCAGACCGCCGCGCTGGGCGACGGCGGTCGCCGCGGAAATCATCGCCGCGACCCCGCCCTTCATGTCTTGCGCGCCGCGGCCGTAGAGCCGGCCGTCGCGCTCGACCGGCGTGAACGGATCGACCATGCCGGTGACGCCGACGGTATCGGTGTGGCCGCAGAACATCAGCGTCCGTCCCGCGGCTCGCCCTTCGAGGACGCCGACGACGTTCGGCCGCCCGTGGGTGACGGTTTCGATCGATACGTCGAGGCCGCCGCGCCGCATTTCGGCGGCGATCACATCCGCGATCTCCCGCTCCCCGGGTGCACCGCGCACCAGCGTCGGGTTGACGGAATTGACGGCGACGAGCTCGCGCAACAAGCGGATGGCAGGATCCATCACCAGTAGCTTACAGCTGTCGGCGAGGAGCGCTCGGTAGAGGCGGCGGCGCGATCGCGGGTAAGCTGAACACATGC
>JAOBWF010000073.1 GCA_025463215.1 Acidobacteriota bacterium
TGAAGGCGCAGGGCAACAACGCGTTCAACGACTCGGTGTTCGTCCAGTTCGAGGGGGCGGTCGACGGCGGCGGGTCAGCGCTCTATCCGATTGGCACGACGTCGGCGCTCGCGGTGAACCTCGAGGAGTGCAACAGCTGCGGCGTCGCGGGCTGGGGCTGGCGCGACGACGCGTGGGGCAGCAAGGGCGCCATCGGCACGGTGACCCTGCGATTCCCCGCGAACCAGACCAACCGCATGTTCCACCGCATCCGGATTCAGACCCGGGAGGACGGGGTCATGATCGATCAGGTCATGCTGTCGGCGAAGAAGTACAAGACGACGCGGCCGGGGACGGTCAAGAACGACGGAACGATCCTGTTGCAGACCGTCCCGTGGGAGTAACGATCTATTTTCCGGTGTACTCGGCGTCGGTGACCTTCTCGAGCCACCTGGTCTCGCCGCCGAAGCCGACGTTGATCTGGGTCAGCGACTGCGCCGGTACCGCGCCGTGCCAATGCACGACCTTCGGGCCGGTGTAGTCGCTCTCGCCCTTGCCGAGCTCCTTGATGCCGCCGCCTTTCTTCTGCGTCCGCATGCGGCCGTCCTCGACCATGAGCAGCTGGCCGTTGTCGTGGTAATGCCACGCGGATCGCGCGCCGGCGTCGAAGCTGCGCCGCGCGACGCTCAAGTCCTTGCCGTCCATCACCACCGACTTGCCGGTGAAGTGTGGATCGTCCTGCATCGCATAGCTCGATCCGACGAGCAGCAGTCCCAGTCCGACCAGCAGCGTGATTCGCGTCATGTGCACTCCTATTTCATCGGCGAGTAGTCGGTGGGATCGGCGAACACCGACACCACTTTGCTGACGATACGGCCGTTGACCTGAGAGTCGGCGGCCACCTTGACCCATTCGGGATCCGCCTGGAAGTCGGCCCACGCCTTCTTCGCCGCCTCGCGGCTCGGGTGCTCGAGCACGTAGATCAAGGTATTGGCGGAATCGGGGGCGTCCTGCGGCGTCATGTAGAGCACGCTTTTCATGCCGTGCTTGTTGAAGATGCGGATCGTGTGATCGCGGAAGCGCGAGTGCAGCTCGCCGAGCTTGCCGTCAGGCGCGGTGTAGGTGCGCAGCTCGTAGACGTGCGTCGCCGCCTGCGCCTGCGCGATGCCCGATTGGAGCAGGCTGCCGGCCGACAGCCCGGCGAAAAAGATCACGGTCGATCCGGCCAGCACGAACCATTTGTTGCTCAGCATGCGGTCCTCCCTCTGAATGTGCACACCTTACCTCACTACAGATTGTTTTATCCGCCGATAACGGGGCTGACGCGGATTGACCCGAGGAAGGATAAACAGGTCGGCAACGCCCCCGACTCTGTCGCGGGTCTTCTTCGTGCGGCCTTCATGTCCGTCGTGTTTTCGTGGCTGCTGTTCCGTCACGCCGGCGCATCAGTATCCTCGGTCGAAGTCGACCCGGTAGTGCAGCGGCTCGCCGCGCAGCAGGCGCCGGTAGTTGTCGACGAACAGCGGCGCGATGTCCGGCGGCGCGCTCAGCGCCGCGGTGTGCGCGGTGATGTGGACGTTCGGCAGCCGCCAGAAGACGTGGTCGGGGGGCAGCGGTTCCTGCTCGAAGACGTCGAGCACGGCGCCCGCGAGCCGCCCCTCCTGCAGCGCCGCGGCCAGAGCGCGCTCGTCGACGACGCCGCCGCGGCCGGGATTGACGAAAATCGCGCGCGGCGGCAGCGCGCGCAGCAGGGCCTCGCCGATGACGTGACGTGTCGCCGCCGTGTCCGGCATCACGCTGACGAGAAAATCGAGATCTGACGCCAAGGCGGCGGCGCAGTCGGCGAGCGGCCCGTGGAAGTACTCGTCGACGTCGGCGCTGTCTTCGCTGGCGCGGGTGTAGCCCTTGACCCGCATGCCGAAGTGCTTCGCGGTCGCCGCGAGCGCGGCGCCGATCGTGCCGACCCCGAGCAGCCCGAGCGTCTTGCCGCGCAGCCGCGCCGGCGGCGTCTGATCCCAGCGCCCGGCGTCCTGCGATGCCCGCCTCTCGAACAGCTTCCGCTCGTACGCCAGCAGGTAGGCGAACACGTACTCGGACATCTGCGCGCCGAA
The DNA here is from genome assembly GCA_025463215.1 of Acidobacteriota bacterium. Lineage (GTDB taxonomy): Bacteria > Acidobacteriota > Vicinamibacteria > Vicinamibacterales > CAVVIG01 > CAVQFC01. Next base: position 2,091 of record JAOBWF010000073.1, read on the forward strand.
CACGCCGCGGGCATTGGTGAGGACGTAATCGCGCCGCAGCACCGGATCCAGCAGCGGTTCGACCCCGGCCCAGGTCGACTGGATCCAGCGGACCGCGGTCAGCCGCGGCAGCAGGTGACGCAGCAGCGCCGGCTCACCGAACGCGAGATCGAACGCCGCCGCGTCCGGCCCGATCTGCGCCGGATCGCCCGTCGCGGTGATCGCGAGATCCGGCAGGTGCGCCGATTCGATCAGCGCCTCATAGTCGCGCGCGAACCGCGAGAGAATCAGCAGCGTGTGCATGCGGCCATATCTTCACACAAACAATTGTGAGGAACCGCGGAGCACGCCGTACTCCTTCGCTTTCGCCTCGGCGTAGGCCGACTCGCGGTAGGTGCCCTGATATTCCTCGGCCGGACGGTTGCGCTCGTACGGACACATCTCCAGCACATGGTTGTGCGCTTGCGCGCCGGAGACCTGCTGGGCGATGGCGTTGAGCGTGGATGAAGGGATCAGCGTGCGCGCGGTCGCTGCGGTTTTTTTTCTTACTCGTTGACCGCTTTGGGGAAGCGGTCGGCGGTGGCGGCGAATTTCTCCGTCTTCGCGTCCGGCTCGCTGGTCAGCCGGCGCAGCTTGTTGACGTCCCCGACGATCTCGATCACGCCGCAGCCGCGGCACATCATCGCCTTGGTCATGACGTCGCCGGTTTCGAGCGTCAGGAATTTCGATTCCTGCGGCCGGAAGGAGGTGCGCACCGCCGAGATCATCGCGCCGGCGGCGAACGACTCACCGCCGCATCGAGCACAGGTCGCCATTCGACATCCTCCGCTGGGGAGCTGGACTATAGCAGACTTCAGGCGACAAATAGATCGATCGCAGATCTGCACACGATTGCACGGGGCGCCGAAAACGGACACGTCGCCGAGAACCGGCGCGCTCTTGGCGCGCAGGCCGTGCCGTCACCGGCCGTATTGGCCGGGTACCCGAGAGGCCTGTTCCAGCACGCGACCGCAGCGCTGTCGGCGCCGCTGTTAATGCCCCCCGGTCCTTTTTCCCGGCACGCCTGCGTCGGGCGCTTTGACCGGCGCGGGCACCGTCAGCGTGACGTTATATTTCGCCAACGCCGTGCTGAGCGTCGTCGCCTTCGCGATCGCGGCATTGAGGTCGGCGATCGATCTCGGTGTCTGCGCTTTCACCTCGGTGTAGGCCCGCACCGTCGGATCGGCAGGTGACATACCGGCGGTCAGGCCCTGCTTCGCCTGGGCGAGCTTGGCCGTCAGGCTGTCGGGGTTGCCGCGGCCGCCGCCGCCCCCTCGTCCGCCCGCGGGGGCGGCGAGCCTGGGCGCGAGCGCCGCCACGTCCTTGGTCAGCGCCTCCAGCGACGCCTTCACGTCCGCCGGCACATCGGTCTTCGACGCCACCGCGGTTGTCGCGTCGGCGAGCTGCCGCGTCAGCGCGGCGTGCGCCGTGCTCGCCTCGGTCAGGCGCGGCTGCAGCGCATGAATTTCCATCGCCTGCTCATACATCCGCTTGCGCTCGATCGCGGTCAGCACCACGTCGGGATCTTCGTTGACGCGCAGCGGCTTGCTGTCGATCGTCTTGCCGTCGACGACCAGCGCGATGGTATAAATGCCGCCGATCACGTACGGGCCGTTGAGATTCGGGCCGCCGCCAAAACCACCGCCGCCACCACCCGTGTTCGCCACCGGGCAGCCGGCGCCAAACGGGCTCGTCGCGGGCGGCTCCGGCGCCGCCACCGATCCGGTCTCGCCCGCCGCCCCCGGTTGCCCTGCCCGGCCCGCCTCTCCGGCCTGTCCTGAGCCTGTCGCGGGGCCGCGTCCTGCGCGACCCGCCGGCGGCGGCGCGGGATTCGGCTGCACGCGCAAATCCCAGCAGGCCATCTGAATCCCGGCCTTGTTGCTGTTGGCCAGCGGCGTGCCCGAGATCTCGCGCACCTGGCGTCCGGCCGCGTCCGTGATCCGCAGCTTCACGTCGCCGACCGGTTTCTTGTTCAGCCACGAGATGATCGCCGCGCCCGGAGGGTTCTCGCCGAAGAAGGTGTGGTCGCCCCAGAACTCGTAGTTGCGATCGCGGGCGGGACGCCGGAACATCGCGTACGGCGGCGGTGTGAACAGCGCGGCGTCGGTGGCGGCCGCCTGCGCCCGCGCGTATTCCTGAATTGGCTCGAGGTGATCGAGAACCCAGATCGCGCGGCCGTGGGTCGCGAGGATCATCGCGTTGTCGCGCGGGTGCAGCGTGATCTCGTCGATCCGCACCGTCGGCAGGTTCGCCTTGACGCGGGTCCAGCTCTTCGCGCGATCGATCGAGATGAACAGGCCGGTTTCGGCACCGACGTAGAGGACGTCCTGGTTCTTCTGATCCTCGGTCAGCGTCTTGATGACCTCGCCTTTCAGATTCCCCGACGCCGGCTGCCATGTCTGGCCGAAATCGTGCGTCACGTAGATGTAGGTTGCGAAGTCGCTTTGCCGATGACCGTCGAAGGTGGCATAAGCGGTCGCTTCGTCGAAACGCGACGGCACGACTTCCGAGACCCAGATGCCCTTCGGCAGTCCCGGAATCTTGTCGGCGACGTCGGTCCACGACCGGCCGCCGTCACGCGAGACGTTGAGATGCCCGTCGTCGGTGCCGGCATAGGCGATCCCGGCGCGCTTCGCGGACTCGGCGAACGAGATGATCGTCGGCCACGCCTGGATGCCGTCGTCCTTGGCGATCCGGATGTCGCTGCCCTTCACCCCCATCGTGACGATGTCTTCGCGGTTGGCGTTGCCGGTGAGATCCGAGCCCTGCGTTTCCCAATTGAGGCCGCGGTTCGACGAGCGGAACACCTTGTTCGCGGCGGCGTAGATGATTTTCGGATCGTGCGGCGACATCACGAGCGGCGTGTCCCAGTTCCAGCGCAGCGCCGGCTCGCCGGCGTTCGGCTGCGGCCGGATCGAAATCGTCTCGCCGGTGACGCGATCGATGCGCACCATGTTGCCGTCCTGCGACTCGCTGTAGGCGATGCGGTAGTCGGTCGGATCCTGAATCGCGACGAAGCCGTCGCCGCCCTGCATCGTCGCCCAGTTGAAGCCGGCGATGCCGACCGCGCCGCGGACCGCGCTCGGGCCGCACCAGCTGTAGTTGTCCTGCATGCCGCCGCAGATGTTGTAGGGCGTCGCCATGTCGACGCTGACGTGGTAGAAGAGCCCGACCGGGATGTTGTGGACGAAGTTCCACGACTTGGTCATGTCCCAGCTGACCGCGACGCCGCCGTCGTTGCCGATGATGACGTGGTTCGAGTTCGCCGGATCGATCCAGATGGCGTGGACGTCGTCGTGGATGGTCTGGGTCGCGTTCAGCGTCACGGTTTTGCCGCCGTCGACCGATTTGTGCAGCTTGACGCCGGCGTAGAGAATTGTGTCGGTGTCGTTCGGATCGATCCGCACCTGGCTGAAGTACATCGGCCGGGCGTTCTCGTTGTTGACCTTGCGCCAGGTCGCACCGGCATCATCCGACCGGTAGAGGCCGGTGGGCGTCGCGTCGACGCCGACCGCAGTGGTCGCGCCACGGCCGCC
>JAOBWF010000401.1 GCA_025463215.1 Acidobacteriota bacterium
GTTCGGCGCTGCGATTTTCCACCGAGTGCCGCCTGGTATTGTCGAATTCATAGGCTGTGCCCGCCTCCAGCCTGTGCGGGATCATGTCGATGAAGAACTGCACGCCGGGATTGGTGACAACGGGAAGATGACAGCGATGCACCAGCGTCAGTCCGGCGCCATGGTCGCGGTGCACCGCGATCACGCCCTGGGACGCCAGCTCCGCCAATACCAGGCGGGTGATGGTTCCGGAATAATGGGCAGCAATCCTGTCGGCACAGGCCTGGACCTTGCCCGCCAGTTGCGGCGGGGCATGGTTCTCGCGCCGGATGACGGCCTTTTGCCCCGGCACCCATCCATTCTCCATCGCGCAAAATATGATGGAGCGGGTGAAGCGATGCACCTCATGCCGGGTCTGGCGAAACTTGTCGATGTCCCAGACGGGATCGCCGGCGTCCGGCATTGCAGCGGCGAGGTCGTCCACCGGCAGGTCGAATAGGCGAACAAGGGGCTGGGACAGCTGCATGGATCAGCGCGGCGGCGGATCGTTCGGCGCAGGCTTGTCCGGGCCGAAATAGTCCGAGGCCCGGGCATGGCCCATGTCATTGTGGCGCAGGGGTTTGGGGGCTGCGCTTGACGCCGATGCTTTGACGACGCGACACTTCTTCAGACAGTGCGGCGGTTTGGGCACATCGTCCGCGCGTGCCATTCCGGCGGCGCCCAGCGCGACGGCGAACAGGATTGCGGTTTTGCGCATCATCGGCCCCAGCCTATCATTCCGGCGCCGGATAGGCATCCACCACCGCACCCAGCGCAGCCTTCAAGGGCCCGAGCCACGGGTCATAGTTGCGCCAGGCACCGATGCCGCCGGCATGCAAGGGCTGGCGGACCTGCTGTGAACTCGCCGTGCGCACCGGCCGGTCATTTTCATGGAAGCGCAGGCAGGCCTCCTCGAACGGCAGGTTGCAATAGGCCAGCAGGCGGCGAATTTCCTTCTCGGGTTCCGCCACCAGCTGTTCATGGAAGACGCGATGGACCCGTCCCGGCAGCACGCGGTCGAAATGCGCCATCAGCCGCACATAGTCGGCATAGTAGCGGCCGATATCTGCAAGGCTGTTGGAAAATTCCTGTCCCGCCGCGAAATGCTGCTTGTAGCCGGAGACGCAGCAGTCCAGCGGGTGACGGCGCACATCGATGATGCGGGCCGCCGGCAGGATCAGGTGGATCAGCGCCAGGTGGATGAAATTGTTGGGCATCTTGTCGATGAAAAAGGCGCGGCCCAGGCGTCGATAGGGCTGCGTTCGCGCCAGATAGCTTTCACCTGCCGCGGCCAGCTGCCCGGTATCGAAGGCCGCCAGGGCCGCCGGATAGTCGCGTGCCGAACCGCGAACCCTGCGTGCAATGACGACCATGTCCATCAGCTCCATCGTGCCTTCGATGGCCGGGTGGCTGCTGAGGATCTGCTCGACCAGCGTCGAACCCGAGCGCGGCAGCCCGACGATGAAGATCGGCCCCGGCGTCTCGCAGCCCTGTCCCGCGCGGGCGGCAAAGAATTGCGGCGTGAAGACCTCCTGCGCCCGGCGGACGAATTCGGTCATTTCACCGGCGTCATGGGGCTGTCTCGCGCGCTGCCCGGCATTGCCGGCGTGATAATGCGTGAAGGCGGCCGCGTGATCGCCCCGCGCCTCCATGGCGCGGCCCAGCGCGAAATGAAGATGGATTTTGTTCTTCGCGTCACCGGCCTCCACTGCCCGCTGCATGGCGGCGACATCTGCGTCCGCGAACGGCGCCGTCTTGAGATCGGCCAGGCCCCACCACGCCTCGCCGCCATCGCCCAGCGCGATGGCCTTGCGATAGGCGGCGACCGCCTCCGGTGTGTTCGCCGCAGTCTTCAGGAGATGGCCATATCGAAGCCATGTGCCGGGGCCGCATGCACCTGCCGCCAGGATGCCTTCGTAATCGGCCCGCGCCCCGGCATAGTCGCCCAGGAGCCCACGGGTGGCGGCGCGGAATTCCGCATAGGCCAGGTTGCCCGGATCATCCGCCAGGAGAATGTCGATTTGCGCCAGGGCCTGTAAGGGCAGGCCCTGCCGGCGCAGCAGCGTGGCATATTCCTGGCGTGCGGCGGTGAACCTGGGCGCGGCCGCCAGGCAATCCTTCAGCAGGCGCATCGCGTCGTCGGGGCGTCCGGACCGGGCAGCGTGCTGCGCATCCCCGAACAGGGCTACCGCTTCGGCCGGCAGGGGATCATGCGCTGCGCTCACGCGCCGATCATGCCACGCCGGGCCGCGGAATGAAGCCGCAATCCCTAGAAGGCCACTTTCAGCTGGCCGACCCAGGCGCCGTACGACAGGTCGGAGCGCCCGAAGTTGGCGTCATATCTCACGGACAGGACACCCGGCGAGCCCAGCGTCTTGGTCATGTCGATATCGACGCCCGCGCCGATCTCGCCATAGTCCCGGCTGAGCGGCGCATTGGCGAAGCCCATCACGGACGTGGGAACCGAGGCGAAGGAGGCATTGACCACGCCGTTGCTGCCGCCCAGCTCGTTCAGCCAGCCCAGATGCACCGACGGCGTCACCAGCAGGCCTGACAGGTCGATGCTTTTCTTTATGTCCACCGCGACCCGGGTAATGGGGGACGCACTGTTGAACTCCTGGAAGGCCATGGCGGCGGCACCGCCGGTTTCGGTGAAGGCATTCACCCCGGTGTGCTGGTACTGCAGGCCGACGGACGGAACCAGGGTCCAAGGCAGGTCGTCCCAGTCCGACGCGGCGGTATAGGTCTTGCCGAGGGTCACGCCGAAGGCGGGCGTGTCGCTGTGGGTCTCGCCCGACAGCGCGAAGCTGGTGGCGCCGACCACCGCCACGCGCTGGGTCTTGACGGTATCCCCGCCGATCGAGGCGAAGCCCGTCACGAACAGGTTGCTGGCCGTGTCGTAGCGGCCATAGATGCCGCCTTCCGCGAAGTTGGATTTCACGGTCGCCGGAGAGGCGCGCAGCGTGGTGTTGATCTCGCCGATCGCAACCGAGCCGCCCACGATGAGATTGTCTCCGACCGCAAAATCCAGGCCGCCGCCGATCAGATAGCCGCGTATGTCGGCCTTGCTGGCGCTGCCGCCGATCGCGACGGTGCCGCCCAGGGCGCGGCCCGTCAGGAAGCCGCCGACGCCATCGGGCATGGCCAGCCAGGTGTCGCTGCCGCCGCCGCTGGCCGTTCCGCTCAGGCCGGCAAAGCTGGAATTGTCGCTGGAGCCGTTCGCGAGCTGCGAACCCAAACTCATGAAGGACCGCGCGCCGTTGGAAACGGAGGTGATCGAATTCATCGCCTGGCCAAGGCCCATGCCGTCAATGTGGAAGGCGGAGGGCGTACCGCCGCCACCCGAACCATGATGAACGTCATTCAGCCGTTCGCGGACCATGTCGAAATAGTTCGCGCCGATCACCTGGTCGATCATGCCCACGGCACGCTCCGCATCCGGCGCCAGGTTTTCAAATGCCTGGTTGAGGGCGCTGCCGGTGAGCGGATCGATGGCGTCATACAGCGCCTTGAGGTCCGTGGCATGCGCCGCCCGCGCCCCGTCCAGCACGGTGGCGATGGTGGTCTGATCGGTCGAGCTGCTGGTGAACTGGGTGAAGAAGGACGCCGCCGTGATGGTGTAGACCAGCGACTGGTTGCCCGCGGCGCCGACCACGCTCACGGTGGGCCGCAGCACGCCCGTGATATTGTCCGTCACCGTCGCGAAGCTGCCCGTCACCGAACTGGCGGTGGCAAGGACGCCGGTATCGCCGTAATGCGGCGCATATCCGGCCACGCTGGACAGGGTCAGCGTGCCGGCAGTGGCCAGGGTGCCGCTGACGACAAGCTTGTCCGAGCTGCCCGACGCGATGTCGGCCAGGAAATTGGAGCCGCTCGACAAGGTGAGATTGCCGCTGACCGTCAGGGTGCCGATGGTGCCGTTGGTGCCCGGCGCCAGGGTGGCGCCCGAGGCAATGGTGGTGCTGCCGACCCGGCCGCTGCCGGCGAGTTGGCCGCCCGCCAGGACCGACACGGTGGACGAGGCGATGCTGCCATTCACTGTCAGGATGCCGGCATTGACGGTGGTGGCGCCGGTATAGCTGCTGGTGGCGGTCAAGGTGAGATTGCCGGTGCCGTTCTGCGCAAAGCTGCCGGTGCCCGAGATGACCCCGGTGAAGGCGCCGCTGTCGGAGCGGTTGAAGATGAGGCTGCCATTGTCGACGACATTGCCGGCGATGATGCCGCTGGCGGCGCCCTTGCCCACCTGCAATGTGCCGCCGGAAATCGTGGTGCCGCCGGTATAGGTGTCGTTACCCGACAGGATCAGCACGCCGGTCCCGGTTTTCGTGAGCGAGCCGGTGCCGGAAATGACGCCGCTGACCTCAGTGGAGGTGTTCAGGGCGCCCACCGTCAGGGCATCGGCGCCCAGGATGAAGTTGCCCGCGCCCGCGATGCTGCCGGCACTGACCTTGTTGTCGGCCGCAGCGCCCGTGCTGCCCGAGAAATCGATCGTGCCGCCGCTCTGGGCGATCAGCACGGCGGCGGCGCCTGCATCGGCGGTGCCGGTGAAACCCACCGTTCCGAAAGCGCCCGCCGTGATGGTGGAATTGGCGGCATTGCCTGTGCCCGTAAAGGCCAGGATGCCGGCCGCGCCGGAGATGCCGCTGACCGTGAAGGTAGGCGCGTTGCCGGAATTGTTGACGATGCCGTTGGTCAGGCTGAGCGAAGCCGGGCTTCCCGCAGAGCCGGTGATGGCGAAGCTGTAGGCCGGCGCGCCCGTATTGAACTGCAGCGACTTGGCGGCGCTGGGTGCGGCGATGCTGATGGCCGTGACGGTGCTGGCAGCGAAGTTCGCGTCGTCGCTGGCCCCGGGGACCATCTGGTATTGCCAGTTGTTGGCCGTATTCCAGTCGCCGCTGGCGGGCGTGGCGCCCCAGACGAAGGGCGCCGGCGCCAGGGTCAGGAACACGTCATGCGCGCCATAGCTGAGATTGGCGAGCGTTCCGCGCGGCGTGTTCATGAACACGGCGCTGGAGAAGGTGCCGCTCAGCGTGCCGGTGCTGACGATCAGGGCATACTGGGTGCCGATGGTATAGCTGCCGGCCGCAAAACTGGCCGCCAGCAGCCCGCCGATGCTCGCCGCGCCCGTCACCGCAAGCTTGTCCGATGTACCAGGCGCGATGTCGGCGATGAAAGTCGTGCCGCTCGACATGACGAGATTGCTATTGAGAGTCAGGGTGCCGACCGTGCCGTTGGTGCCGGGCGCGATCATGCCCAGAACCGATATGGTATTGGGCGCGGTGACCGTGCCGGAGCCGCTGAGCAGGCCGCCGAACAGCGAAAAATCGCCGGTGCTGTTGTAGGTCCCGTCCACCTGCATGGTGCCGGCGAACATCTTGGTGTCGATCAGCGATGTCAGGTGGCCGCTGGCGGCGATCGTCAATGCGGCGCTGGGGCCGTTAATGGTCAGCCGGTCGACGGTGATGCTGGCGCCCGACAGCGTGGTATTTCCCGCTGCCGCCAGGGTCACGTCATAATAGCGCGCCGGGATGCCCGTGGCGGCGTTGCCGGCGGTGTCGTTGGGCGCCTGGCCCAGCGCGGATCCCGGTGCACCCTGGACGGAGACGCCGCCGATCGTCACGCTGCCTTCGGGATTGGTCCAGTCCGACTGCGCACTGGTCTGGCCACTGAGAATGGACCCGGATGAGCCTGCAATGGCGGGGTCATAGCCGTCGATCAGCGAAGCGCTGACCTGCTCGGGTCCGCCGCCAACCAGCGAACTGCCGGTACCGTTGCGGGCGGAGACATACTGGTCCATCAGCGCGTCAAATCCCGCCTGGCCGAGCATTCCGCCAAACGGCCCGGTCACAGCGGTCGGGCCGGGGGTCGCCGGCGGCGTGGGATTGGTATGCACGCCCGTCACGATGTTGACGCAGTCGTCGAAATAGCAGACTTCGCCGAAGCCGGGCGCGACATTGGTCTGGCCCTGGGCCGGGGTCGTCGGCAGCGCATTGACCAGATTGCCGTTGGCATCGATGGTCATGTAGGCCGGGTCGAGATTCATCTGCCAGTGCGACGCGTCCGTCCAGCTGCCGTCACCGGCCTTGTTGCCCACATACTTGTAGGGGCTGTTGGCCACGATCCAGTCCCAGTAGAGATAGAGCGGCTGGTAGAAGGACGTCGTGCCATAGCCCGCGCCCTTCTGGGCATTGAAAAAGCGGTCGCCGCCCGACAGCACGGCAGCAATGGTCGGCGCGGAAAATTGATGGTCGATGATCAGCGGACCACCGGAATCGCCCGGCGCGGTGATGCCTTCCTTGGGCAGCGCGACATCGTGGAAGATGTTGAAATCAAAGACATTGGCCTGGGCCGTGTTGAATTTCGGATCGTTGAAATCCATCATGTAGAGATTGGCCGGCAGCCCGTCGGGGGCGCCGAACAGGAATGTGTCCTGGTCGTCCAGCGAGCCGAGCAGGCTGACGATGTTCTCGGCGGTGCGGCGCTTGAAGTCGATCGTGCCCTGGCCCGTGGTGCCCGTGCCATTGTCGCCGTAACCGGTGATCGTGGCATGCGCGGGCGCGGTCAGGGCCGAGAACAGCATCGTCCAGGTCGGGATGCCGACCGCCGGCGTGTCCAGCGCGGCGATCGCCACGTCGGACTGCAGGAAGTTGTTGCCCAGGCCGATGGTGCAGCAGTTGGTGTTGTAGACGACGAAGTTCGAGTTGTAG